>JBCCVK010000095.1:0-7941 GCA_039195495.1 Pseudomonadota bacterium | reverse complement strand
TCAACGCTGCGCGTCTACCAATTCCGCCACGACCGCATTGTCTTGACAGGGTAAGTCTAACGAAACGTCCGCCCGGTGTGAAGAAAGATTCCATCCACCACTGGTGCGGTATGGTTCGGTGTCCTAGATAAACCGCGAGAGGCATTGCCATCAGGCCAGAACATGGTGGATTGGATCATCTCCGACGCGCTTGTGGACTATGAAGACGCCGTCACCGAGATGGAGGCGCGGGCCGAGGCCATCGCGCGCGGCGCGGCGCGCGAAGCGGTCTGGCTGCTCGAGCATCCGCCGCTTTATACCGCAGGGATTTCGGCCAAACCCGCGGATCTGATCGCCCCGAACCGGTTCCCCGTCCATGTCAGCAAACGCGGCGGGCAATACACCTATCACGGACCGGGACAGCGCGTGGTCTATGTGATGCTCGATCTGGCCGCGCGCGGTCGCGACGTGCGGCGCTTCGTGCGCCAGATGGAGACCTGGGCGATCGCGACGCTGGCCGAATTCAATGTCTTGGGCGAGATCCGCCCCGGACGCGTCGGCGTCTGGGTGATGCGCCGCGACAAGCCGCTTGCCGCGGACGGAACGCCCGCCGAAGAGAAGATCGCCGCCATCGGTATCCGCTTGCGTAAATGGGTCAGCTTTCACGGGCTGTCGATCAATGTCGATCCGGAACTGGATCATTTCGGTGGCATCGTGCCCTGCGGCCTTCGCGATCACGGGGTGACGAGCTTGGTCGATCTGGGTCTTCCCGTGACGTTGAATGATGTGGATGTTGCTCTTGAGCGCACGTTCCCCGGCATCTTCGATGCGCCCGCATTCCCATTGTCGTGATACCGCTGCCCCGGGCATGTCGCGCTCATGAAGACATTTCGGGATGCGATGTTGAAGCGCTGGTAGATCGACCCGCGCCATGAGGGGTCGGAGCCGTGCTTGGGATGTCTTACGGCATCGAGGGCAGGACTGTCGTGAAAAGACTTTTCCGGTCCGCATACGAGGCGATTCCGCATATATGCACCGCCGTCGTGCCATTCCAGCCCGTCCCACCGCAGAGACGTCGGTAACGGCCGTGGAAGGTATACGGGCTCTTGCGGTGGGGTATGCGCTCGTCCGTGGACCCCTTCGCGTCATGGGGCGGTCAACCCGATCCGGGCGTCATTCCACGGTCACCGATTTGGCGAGATTCCGTGGCTGATCCACATCCGTCCCCTTGGCGACGGCCGTGTGATAGGCCAGCATCTGCGCCGGAACGGCATAAAGGATCGGGGCGAATATCGGATCGACCTGCGGCAGGATTAGGGTTTCCCAGATGCCGTCGCCGGCTTCGGCGGCGCCTTTGGCGTCGGTTATCAGCAATACCTTGCCGCCGCGCGCCATCACCTCTTGCATATTCGAGACCGTCTTGTCGAAAAGATGGTCGCGAGGGGCCATCACCACCACGGGCGTTTGATCGTCGACCAACGCGATCGGACCATGCTTCAATTAGCCAGCGGCATAGCCCTCGGCATGTATATAGCTGATTTCCTTGAGCTTCAGCGCCCCTTCGAGAGCTATGGGAAACATCGCCCCGCGCCCCAGGAACAGAATGTCGTTCGCTTCGGCCAGCTTGCGCCCGATGCGGGCATAGGCGGTTTCGCCCACAAAAACACGATTTATCAGACCCGGCAGCGTATGTAGCGCGGTCAACCGTTCGGCCGCTACAGTCTTGTCGAAAGCGTTCTTGTCGAGCCCCGCCTGCACAGCCATCGCGGCCAATACGATCAGCATGTTGGTGAAAGCCTTGGTCGAGGCGACGCCGATCTCGGTTCCCGCCTGAATGGGCAATACGATATCGCTTTCACGGGCGATGGAGCTTTCGGTCTGGTTCACGACCGCAACGATCCTTCGCGCCTGTTTGCGTACATATTTCAGTGCCGCCAGCGTGTCCGCGGTCTCGCCTGATTGACTGACGAAAACCGCCAAAGTGTCTGGCGCCACCGGCGGTTCACGATAGCGGAATTCCGAGGCGATATCGACTTCGACCGGCAGGCGTGCAAGCCGTTCGAACCAGTATTTCGCGGTCAGACATGACAGATAGGCGGTGCCGCAGGCCGTCATGACCATGCGATCGACGTCGGTGAAATTCAGCCCTCTTTCGTGAAACGACAGGCCATTGCCCATGGCGTAACCCTTCAGCGCTTCGGCCAGAACCATCGGTTGCTCGGCGATTTCCTTGGCCATGAAATGCTTGTGTCCTTGCTTGTCCGGCAGGGCCAGGTCGAGGCGCACCCGCCGTGCCGGGCGCTTGATCGGGGTATCTTGAGCGTCGCGGATCTCGACGCTCGTGCGGGTGAGTATCGCGGTATCGCCCTCTTCCAGATAAGTGATCCGGTCGGTCAGGGATGCCAGGGCAATGGCGTCGGAACCGACGAATGTTTCCCCGTCGCCATGCCCGATGACCAGGGGCGATCCCCTGCGGGCCGCAATCAGCAGATCGTCTTCTCCTTCGAACAGGAAACAGAGGGCAAAGGCACCTTCCAGCCTGGCGACTGCGGCGCGGGTGGCATCGACCACTCCCAGTCCCTGCGTCCTCAGATATTCCGTCATCAATACGACCGTTTCGGTATCCGTATCCGTCCGGGGCTGGATATCCGCTGCGATCAGTTCTTCGCGTAAGTCGCGAAAATTCTCGACGATGCCGTTATGCACCACTGCCACGCTTCCGGCGCGGTGAGGGTGGGCGTTGCCGACCTTGGCCGCGCCGTGAGTGGCCCAGCGCGTATGTCCGATGCCGGATTTGCCGGGCAGGGGATCATGTACCAGCAGGTCGCTGAGATTGGCCAGCTTGCCGACCGCACGGCGACGATCCAGTATGCCGCCGTTGATCGTCGCGATGCCGGCGCTGTCGTAGCCTCTGTATTCCAGTCGCTTCAGAGCTTCGACCAGAAGAGGGGCCACTTCATGGCTGCTCAGCGCACCGACGATACCGCACATGGTGTCGGTTACCCTTTTTTGGGCGTCATTGTCCTGACCCCACGCAGCTTGTCCATCAACCGCGTGGCCAGACCCGGTTTGTTCACCTGTTTGGCCCGAGCGATCGCCATCGCGTCGTCGGGCACGTCCAGCGTGATGACCGATCCTGAAGCGGTCATCGCCCGATTTCCGATCCGAACCGGAGCGATCAGAGCACTGTTCGAGCCGATAAAGGCATCGGCTCCGATGAAGGTGCGATGCTTTCTTACGCCATCATAGTTGCAGACGATCGTTCCCGCGCCGATATTCGTGCCGCCTCCGATCTCGGCGTCGCCGATATAGGACAAATGGTTAATCTTGACGTCCTCACCCAGTCTGGCGTTCTTGATTTCCACGAAATTGCCGATGCGCGCGCCATCGCCCAGCCTGGCCCCCGGTCGTAGCCGCGCAAAAGGACCGACCACGGCGCCTTTCCCGACGTGACATCCCTCGAGGTGAGAAAACGCGTTGACCGTCACGCCGCTCTCCACCGTGACCTCTGGACCGAAGACCACGTTCGGTCCGATCACGGCGTCTTGCCCGATGATCGTGTCGAAAGCGAAATGCACGGTTTGCGGCGCGGTCAATGTCACCCCATTGTTCAGATGATCCCTTCGTGCGCGCTCCTGGAAAACGGCCTCGGCCTTGGCCAGGTCGGCGCGCGTGTTCACGCCCATCGTTTCGGTCTCTGGGCAGGTGACCACGGCACAGCGACGACCGGATCCATTCGCCAGCCCGACGATATCGGTTAGATAATACTCACCCGTTTTATTGTCGTTGCCCACCTGAGCGGTCAGTTCGAAAAGCAGCGGCGCGTGGGCCATCAGGACGCCGCTGTTGCACAGCCGGATCGCGCGCTCATGCGGCGTGGCCTCTTCGAATTCGACGATCCGATCCAGGCGGTCGCCTTTGGTCACCAATCTGCCGTAACGCCCCGGTGTCGCGGCTTCGAATCCCAGCACCACGACATCCGCGCCTTCGGCGCGGGCCGCCGCCATCGCCTGCAACGTTTCGGGGCGAATGAAGGGCGTGTCACCGTACAGGATGATGACATCGCCGCCAAATCCCTTCAAAGCCGGTTCGGCCTGCGCCACCGCGTGCGCCGTTCCCAACCGCTCGGCCTGTTCGACGATCCTGATGCCCGGATCATAGGCCACCGTCGCGGCCCGTACCCGTGGAATTCCATGCCCGGCGACGACGATCCTTTCGACGGGTGCAAGCGACGCGCCCGAAACCAGCGCGTGAACAAGCAGTGGCGCACCGGCCACTTTATGCAGCACCTTGGGCAGGTCCGATCGCATGCGGTTGCCTTGCCCCGCTGCCAGCACGATCAATGCCTTTTCCATGATCCCCTGCTTTACCCTGATGCGCACCTGTTTTATCCATTGCCTAACCTGCCGCAAGGGCGCGAGACTTCACTTATCCTGTCCATGCGTTACATGCCGTCGGCAGGTCTTCGCCGGGGGAAAGGGCATGCGTACGGTGATCTTCGATCTGGACGGAACGCTGGCGGATACCAGTGGCGATCTGATCGCCGCCGCCAACGTTTGTTTTCATCGGTTGGGATACGGCGATCTTTTGGATCCGGCGCGTGATCAGGGTACCGGGCTGCTTGGCGGTCGCGCGATGCTGCGGCTCGGCGCCAAACGGCTGGGCCTGAACGACAAGGCCGCCGAAACGCTGGCGGATACCGAATATCACGCCTTTCTGGCCGTTTATGCCGAAGACATTGACAGGCGCACCGCCGTTTACCCGGGTGTCGAGGCGGCGCTCGACGCTCTGGCGGATGACGGTTATATATTGGGCGTGTGCACCAACAAGCCCGAGGCGCTGGCCGAGAGCCTGTTGGGCAAGCTGGATTTGCGCCGCCGCTTCGGCGCCGTGATCGGTGCGGATACGCTATCCGTTCGCAAGCCGCATCCGGCGCCTTACATCGCTGCGGTGACCAGGGCGGGTGGTTCCGTGGAAACCTCGGTGATGATTGGCGACAGCGTCACCGACCGCGATACGGCCCGGGCGGTCGGCGTGCCCTCGGTATTGGTCACGTTCGGCCCCTATGGCGCGGATATGGCCGCGTTGGCGCCCGAGGCTTTGTTGGACCGCTATGAGGATCTGTGCGATATCGTGCGTGGGCTCATCGGCTGAAGCGCCGTAGGAACGCGCATCGATCCCGGGCGGGTATTCCAACCGCCGCCCGGCGGAGACGGATCGAGATCACGCCATGTGAGGAAAAGTCGACCTGCGTATCCGCATATCTGATTTCGCAGGAAGCCGTTCCGGTTTCGTCGCGAAAGACCGCGAAATGGGAATTCTGACACCGGATAGAGGAATGCTGTTCCAGCTTTTCCCAAACCGTCGGTTCTGGCATGACGTTGTCAGCACGATCGGACCTAAGCGGACACAAGAAGAACCATCCCCACGAGAATGACCGCGGCCCATCCGAGACGCCGTTTGAGATGTCCTTCCCCGAGCAGGAGGCTCCCAGCCAGAACCGTCAACAGAACACTCACCTCTCGGGTCGGTGCGACATAGGCCACCGGGGTGAAGGTCAACGCATGCAGAACAAGGATGTAGGCGAGCGGGCTGAAGATCGCGATCGTGATGATGCCCGCTTTGTGGTTGCGCCAATGTTGGCGGACGCGATCGCGTTTCCTGTTGGCTATGGGTGCGAGAAGGACCACCCGCCCGACGCTTGAGGCATAATCCAGCAGCAGCGGCGGCATGAACAACACCGAAACCGCATAGGCATCCCATGCGGTGTAACTGCCGATCAGCGTTCCCGCCCCAAGCCCGAACGGCAAGGATGAGGACACTCGCTTGGCACCGCCCGTCTCGACCCCGCCCGTGAGCATCAAGACGCCCGATATGGTGATGGCCGCGCCGACCGACATCTGCAACGAGACGACCTCACCAAGGAACAGCACCGCGAACGATGTGGAAAGCACCGGCCCGGTCGCGCGTGCCGTCGGATACACAAGGGACAGGTCACCCTTGCGGTATCCGGTTTGCAGAAGCAGGAAATAGCCGAGATGGAGAAGCGCGCTGCCGGTTATGAAGATCGCTTCCCACAAGCCGAAAACCGGTTTGTCGAACGCGACGATCCAAAAGGCGGCCGGCAGATAGAGGGCAACCGACAGCACCGAGAAGAGCCAGATGAGTTCCGGCCCTCCGTTGATGCGTTTGACGAGGACGTTCCACACCGCATGACAGAATGCGGACGCGAGGACGAGGGAAAGGCCAGCGATGGACAACTGCAAGCTCCGATTTGGTGTTCGGACGCGTGTCGTTACATCCTGTCCGCCCTTGACGCCATTCCAATCCTCGAGTGCTCGCTACCCCAACTTAAATCCATCTTGTTTCATTGACGTTCGTAAGAGTGGGCATCCGGTGTGGATTGCCACGGGCGTCACCCAGCGATGTAGACAAGGTGTAAGCGTCCGGTTTGACCGCGTTTATATGTTTTGGGCTTCGATTACGGCTTTTATGAATTCAGTTTTTCGGCCTGCATACAGCCTGCGGCCTTGGTCGCCGAACTCTTCGACGAGCATTTCTTTGAGATCCGCGTATTGGTCTCTGAGGTCCGCATTTGCGCGTAATGCGTCACGGAAAGCGATTTGATCCAGACAATCAGTATCTTTGGGGTCGTATAGATGCAGATTGTGGGTTCTGACATCGCCATCACGCAGACGGATAAACAGGCGCCCACTTCGAATGCCTCTGTCGATGTAGCCCAAACTCGTAAGGGCTCTTGCAATCTGTTCTTCGTGGATCGAACGCATGGCGATATCCAAGATGGGCTTCGCGGTCAGACCAGGTACAGAGGTGCTGCCGATATGGTCAATTTCGAACGATACGTCTGGCAGAGCCTGGGCGATTAATGCAGCTTCGTCGGTGAACAACTCAGCCCATCTGGGATCATGTTCGACCAAAGCGAGTGAGACCTGACGCAGGCCAAGGGCGGGATTTTCAGAGGTCATGAGATAGCCTTTCCGTTTGCCCGGGGCAGCAGGTCGTTCACACGGGTGATCCTGTAATCGGGAATGCGGGCGATGGTGTCGGCAGGCCGGTTTTGCGGATCGACGCCGTTGAGCTTGGCTGTTTCGATGAGCATATAGGTCACGGCGACGGCGCGACCACCGGCGGGTGATCCGACGAAGAGGTGGTTGTTGCGTCCAAGCGCGACGGCACGCATGGCACGTTCGGCGGTGTTATCGTCCATCTCCAAGATACCGTTGTCAAGGTAAGGTCTGAGCCGCCGCATACGCGTCAGCGCGTAGCGGATTGCCTGGGCAAGTGGTGACTTGCCCGAGATGGTCCTGAGTTGCGTTCCGAACCAATCCTGCAAATCATCGAAGATGGGTTTAGCTTTGGCTTGCCGGATCGCGGCGCGTGCATCTGGCGGTGAACCGCGCGCTTCTTTCCCGACGGCATAAAGCCGGCTGATCCTTGGAATGGCCTTTTCAGCGATGGTTGAACCCTGTGAGCGATGCATATCCACGAACTTCCGGCGGATATGCGCCATGCAGGCGACTTCCTTGATGCCGTGATCGCGGTAGAGCTCTGCATCTCCGGCATAGCCGTCAGCGTGCATCCAGCCCTTGTAATTGCTCAGATGATCCTTGGGGTGCGCCCCGCGCCGATCTTGCGAGAACGGATACCAGGCGGCGGGTGGAGCATCGCTACCCCATGGCCTTTCATCACGTGCATAAACCCAGAGCCGTCCCGGCTTGGTTCTACCGGTGCCGGGTGCAAGCATGTTCACCGGCGTATCGTCAGTGAAGATAGCTTTGCTCCTTAGGGCATGTTTGCCAATGGCAGCCGCCAAAGGGGCCAGTCGTGTGGTTGTCTTGCCCACCCAATCCGCAAGCGTCGAACGATCAAGATCGCGCCCATCACCTTTGAACATCTGGTTCTGGCGATAGATAAAGGGGTAAATGATCGGCGAATTTGCTG
>JBCCVK010000094.1:0-7975 GCA_039195495.1 Pseudomonadota bacterium | reverse complement strand
CGAAGAATTCCGTCTGAAGGGGGACCAGGACCGAATGTGCGGCGACCATTGCATTGACCGTTAGCATGTTCAATGAAGGCGGACAATCGATCAATACGAAATCGAAATCATAACCCTCCATCACCGGCTGCCGCAAAGCGTCACGCAACAGGAAAACGCGTTTTTCATTGGCCACCAGTTCCATATCGGCCGAGCTGAGATCGGTCGTGGCGGGCATAATGCGCAGATGGGGAATGGATGTCTCGCAAATCACATCGCCGATTGAAGCATCTTCCAGCAACAGGTCATAGGTCGACATATCGCGTCTAGCAGGATCGATCCCAAAGCCGGTCGACGCATTGCCTTGCGGATCCAGATCCACAACCAAAACGTTCAATCCTTTCGCGGCGAAAGCGGCGCCAAGATTGATGGCCGTGGTTGTTTTGCCCACTCCGCCCTTCTGATTGGTGATGGCGATGATCTTCGTCTTAATTCCGCCCGACACGTCTCACCCCTCGCATTTCCAGAATAATCGCCTGCGCATCGATAACGCTCGGATGCATTTTCAAATCGAAATGCCAGCATTTCCTTGCCACCGTAATCTCTTGCGGATATCGCACCCCTTTCGGCAGCAAAGCCATACCTCCCGCGGCGACATGCCGTTCCACATGATACAAGAGATCATTCAAGGGTGCCAAAGCCCGCGCCGATAAAATATCGGCATCTTGCGGTGGGACATTCTCACTCCGGTCGGCACAGATCCGAACGGAAATCCCGGTTCTCTGCGCGACGGTTCTGAGGAATACGGATTTCCGTTTGTCGCTTTCGATCAAGGTGAATCGGAGGTCCGGCAAGGCTTCCTTGGCCAGGATCGCGCAAACCATACCCGGGAAGCCGCCACCGCTGCCGATATCCAACCAATGTTCCCGATGCCTGACTTCCGGGCAAAGGGTAAAGACCTGAGCGGAATCGAGGATATGCCTCGTCCACGCTGCGGGTATCGTCGACTTGGAGACCAGATTGATCCGCGGATTCCATTCCATCAAAAGCGCATGATAAATCCCAAGCCGATCCAATGTTTCACGTGAAACATCGATGTCGACAGGTGACAGAGCAAGACCGGTCACGCGGATCGCTTCTGCAAACCGGCCCGCAGACGCATGAGAAGCAATGTCAGTGCGGCCGGCGTCATGCCATCGATGCGACCAGCCTGGGCAAGGGTGCCGGGCCGGGTTCGATTCAATTTTTCTCGAAGCTCGGATGACAATCCCTCCAACATAAAAAAATCAAAATCGGCGGGGATCTCTTGCGCCTCATCACGCTTCAGGGCGGCAACATCGTTCTTCTGCCGGGCGATGTAATTGGCATACAAGGCGTCCCGAGCGATTTGATCTTGAATATCGACCGGTATGTCGGAAACCGAAGGATCGATGGACGTCAGCGTCCCAAAAGTCACATCCGGAAAAGCCAGCAGCTCCAACCCGGTCCGGCGTGCGCCATCCCGGCGGATCCTGACACCGAACGAAGCGGCTTCATCCGGCGTGACATTGATTTCGGCGACCCGCGCGCGCGCAGCGAGAAGCGTTTCCATCTTGGATTCGAATATGTTTCGGCGCCGTGTGCTCACACAGCCGATTTCCAGCCCGAAGGGCGTCAAGCGCTGATCCGCATTGTCCGCGCGCAAGGACAGACGAAATTCGGCCCGCGAGGTAAACATACGATAAGGTTCGGTCACACCACGTGTGATCAGATCGTCGATCATGACGCCGATATAGGATGAAGCGCGGTCGAAACGAATCATTTCACGCGCGCGCACCTTGAGAGCGGCATTCAAACCGGCGACGAGACCTTGAGCCGCCGCCTCTTCGTAACCCGTGGTGCCATTGATTTGCCCGGCAAGAAAAAGACCGGAAATGTCAAGAAGCTCCAGAGAGGACGTCAAAGCGCGCGGATCGACATAATCATATTCAATCGCATATCCAGGTTGAAGGATCTCGACGGCTTCAAGACCGGCAATGGAACGAACGAAATCGGCCTGAACATCCTCAGGCAGCGAGGTGGATATCCCGTTGGGATATACGGTGTGATCATCGATACCCTCGGGCTCCAGAAAGATCTGATGCGCGGTTTTATCGGCGAAACGAACGATCTTATCCTCAATGGATGGACAATAGCGGGGTCCAGTCCCCGCAATATACCCGCCATACATCGCGGAACGAGTCAGATTCGCTCGAATGATATCATGTGCTTTCTCATTGGTGTGGGTGATGCCGCAGACTGTCTGAGGTGCCGTCACCGACTCGGAAAGGAAAGAGAACAATGTCGGTTTTTCATCACCCGGCTGCTTTTCCAAACGATTCCACGCGATCGTGCGGGCGTCCAGGCGCGGAGGAGTCCCGGTTTTCAGACGCCCCATCGGCAGGTCGAGATTCTGCAATCTTTCGGCAAGGGGTATGGAAGGCCCGTCCTCCAGGCGGCCGCCCGGACGCGATCTGTCACCGATGTGAATGACACCGCGCAGGAAGGTTCCCGTGGTCAGAATCACGGCTTTGGCGGCGATGCGTGATCCGTCCCCAAGAATCACCCCGGTCATTGTTTCACGTGAAACAACGAAATCCGTTACCTCGCCTTCGATCACCGTCAGATCAGGAGCTGCATGAATCTGCGCCTGGATGGCGCGACGGTATAATTGACGATCCACCTGGGCGCGCGGGCCCTGTACAGCTGGACCTTTTCGCCGGTTAAGCAAACGAAACTGAATACCTGCGCGATCGGCCGCGTGGCCCATTATACCGTCCATGGCATCGATCTCGCGTACCAGATGACCTTTTCCCAAACCGCCGATGGCGGGATTGCAGGACATGACCCCAATCGATACATGTTTCAACGTAACCAAGGCGGTTCTGACGCCCATCCGCGCGGCGGCATGGGCGGCTTCGGCCCCGGCATGCCCGCCACCGATTACCACAACGTCGAAGTCCGGCTTCCTCACGCGAAACACTCCTACTTGCCTAGACAGAATCGTGAGAAGATATCGTCCAATATATGCTCCACATCCACATGTCCGATCAAGCTGTTCAGCGCCCGTAAGGCCACATGCAGATTTTCCGCAGCAAGTTCGGCCCGTTCCGCTCCATGAAGGATTTCTTCTTCAGCGGCGTCAAGCGCGGCAACAGCACGCGTCATGGCAACCCGATGTCGCGCCTGGGTGGCTGGACCCGCCTGCGACGCGCGGCGTCGAAAGATATCTCCAATCCTGACGACAAGCGCCTCCAAACCTTGACCTGTCAAACCGGAAATACCCTCGCCGTCGGCACGCAGATCCGATTTCGCCCAAAGAAGAATATCATCAGCACGAGGCTCCATCAAAAGCGGGAAATCATCGTCAAGGCGCAGGAAAACACGCAGATCCGCAGCCGTCGCGCGGTCCAGAGTGCGCTCGATCCCAAGGGACTCGACCACGTCTCGCGTCGCACGCAGACCGGCGGTATCGAGAAACATAACCGGCAGGCCCTGAACATCCATCCTCACTTCGACGATATCACGCGTGGTTCCGGCTATATCCGAAGTCAAAGCGGCATCACGGCCGGCCAGGGCATTGAGAAGTGTCGATTTCCCGACATTGGGCGGCCCGACGATGGCGACTTCAAATCCATCACGAACACGCTCCGCGGCACCAATTCCCCGCAGAGCCTTGCGAAGTTCGGCACGAACCTTTCGCAATCCGGAAAGAACATCGGAAGCGACATCGATCGGCGTTTCCTCATCGACGAAATCGATCGTCACTTCCAATAGGGCAACAGCCGAAATCAACTCCTTGCGCCAGGCGGTGACCAGATCTCCCAGAGCCCCGTCCATCACGCGCACGGCTTGACGGCGTTGCGCCTCGGTTTCGGCTTCGATCAAATCACGCAAACCCTCGACCTGCGCCAAATCGAGCCGACCGTCTTCCAAGGCCCGTCGGGTAAATTCACCCGGTTCAGCCAAACGAAGACCTGGCTGTTTCGACAGATGCATCAAAACCGCATCCAGAACGGCCGGACTGCCATGAAGATGCAATTCGGCGGATCGTTCGCCGGTGAAACTCTCACCATCGGAGAAGCACAAAACCAAGGCCTGATCGATCAATCCGCCTTGCCCGATCAGACGTCGCAATCCGGAAACGCGGGGCCGGGGAAGTTTTACCTGAAACGATTCGACGGCGTTCCAGGCCACCGGGCCGGAGATTCGCACGACGGAAATGCCCGCCTTGCCACGAGCGGAAGCCAATGCGAAAATCGTATCCATAACGGCTTGGTCAAAAACCAGACAAGAACGGTGTCTCCGCGATCAGGCATTCATCGAATCGAAGAACTCGGAATTGGTTTTCGTCTGTTTCAGTTTTGAAATCAGAAACTCGATCGCATCCGTCGTACCCATCGGGTTGAGGATTCGGCGCAATACAAAGGTTTTTTGCAGACTCTTGCTGTCGACCAGCAAGTCTTCCTTTCGGGTGCCGGATTTGAGAATATCCATCGCCGGGAAAACACGCTTATCGGCAACCTTGCGGTCCAGCACGATCTCAGAGTTACCAGTGCCCTTGAACTCTTCGAAAATGACCTCATCCATACGACTTCCGGTGTCGATCAGAGCAGTGGCGATGATGGTCAGCGACCCACCTTCCTCGATGTTCCGCGCGGCGCCGAAGAAACGCTTAGGGCGCTGCAAGGCATTCGCATCCACCCCCCCTGTCAGAACCTTGCCCGAGGACGGGACCACAGTGTTGAAGGCACGGCCGAGACGCGTGATCGAATCGAGCAGGATCACCACGTCCCGTTTATGCTCCACCAGGCGTTTGGCCTTCTCGATGACCATTTCGGACACGGCGACGTGACGCGAAGCGGGCTCGTCGAAGGTCGAGGATACAACCTCTCCCCGAACCGACCGCTGCATGTCCGTCACTTCCTCCGGCCGCTCGTCGATCAACAGGACAATCAGGTAACATTCCGGATGATTCCCTTCGATCGAATGCGCGATGTTCTGAAGAAGAACCGTCTTGCCGGTCCGCGGAGGCGCGACGATCAAGGAACGCTGACCCTTACCGATGGGCGCCACCAGATCGATGATGCGTGCCGATCGATCCTTGATCGTGGGATCCTCGATTTCCATCTTGAGCCGCTCATCCGGATAAAGCGGCGTAAGATTGTCGAAAGCCACCTTGTGGCGGGCTTTTTCAGGATCCTCGAAATTTATCCGTTCGACACCGATCAAGCCAAAATAACGCTCATTGTCGATCGGAGATCGGATAACACCACTGATCGTGTCACCGGTGCGCAGCGAAAACTGACGAATCATCTCGGGAGAAACGTAGATATCATCCGGCCCCGGAAGATAGTTCGCCTCGGGCGAGCGAAGAAAACCGAAACCGTCCTGCATCACCTCGAGAACGCCATCGCCGCCGATGGCCGACCCTTCTTCGGCCATTTCCTTGAGAATGGCGAACATCATATCGCCCTTACGCATGGTCGAGGCGTTCTCGATCTCCAGCTCCTCGGCCATCGAGAGCAAATCCTTGGGCGATTTGGCTTTCAAATTGGCCAGGTTGATGCGGTCTTGAATCATGGGAAACCTCGCGCGTTCCATATGGAATGGCGCCGACTTGTTGTGCAAGGAAAGATCATCCACCCGGACGGGCGTCGCCGCGCTAGATAAGCGGACCGGCAGAAAAAGTCAAACCCTGTCAGAAGCGAACGATCACCGACACCACGATCAGCACCATCAATACGGTCGGCACCTCATTCATCATGCGATATCGCCGACCCGACAAAAGACCCCGACCCGCGACGAAAGCCTTGCGATGTTTCGCGCACCAGCCATGAAACCAGGTCATTCCGAGAATACCGACGAGCTTGGTCCACGGCCATATCTGACCCCAATCGATCGCGGCTGAAATCAGCACCAGAAGGACACCGAAAATCCATGCGGCGATCATTGCGGGATTCATGATGATCTTCAATAGTTTACGTTCCATCTTCTGAAACAGCGCATCCATCTCGTGATTCTTTCGCGCTTCTTCGACGTGATAGACGTAAAGCCGCGGCAGATAGAACAGTCCCGCCATCCACGCAATCACCGAGATGACATGCAAAGCCTTGATCCAAGGCGAAAGAAACAGAAATGAATCCATGGTGTTTTCAGCGCTTTCTCTTCGTTTCCTCTAGATACAAGTAAGATCAAGGTTAAGAAAGTAGATGATGTTGGGTTTGTGGAAACTGAGGATTAAAGGGGATTACACAGATCTTTCCACATTCATTCCGTGAGGACGAGTTTTCCAACGATATCCGAAGGGTAAAGTAAGGCACTGAGAACATTGTGTAATCCCATACATGATCGTCATCACCCGCCCGCGCGGAAAGATCATGCCGGTTTTTTCCAGAAGAGTCGTTGAAAAGGCTTCACAATGGAAGGATCTTGGATTTTCCTGTATGAAATGGGATTTTTCCGGCGGGTCCGAACCGATATGTTGATAACTCCGAAAGATTTCACGCCTCTCTCCTTGGGATATCCTTGAAAATGTCCCCAACGCCCGGCGTCTTCTTGATCCTCGCTTCTGAATCGACAACGCGCCAGCGGTTGTTGCACGATGCCGGCGTGCCGTTCGAAGTGAGGGTGCCGCGCGTGGACGAGACGTCGATCAAGAGGGCTCTTCTGGCCGAACATGCGGCACCGGTGGACATTGCCGCCAGTCTTGCCGAGCGCAAGGCATGCGAGGTAAGCCGCGAGCGCCCCGACCGCTTGGTGCTGGGTGCCGACCAGGTGCTCGAATTCGAGGGAAAGCTGTTCGACAAGCCGCGCGACCCCGGGGATGCAAAAGCACAGTTGATGTCTCTTTCGGGAAGGACGCATCGTCTCATCTCGGCTGCGGTCATCTGTGAGAACGGCAAGCGGCGGTGGTGGTGCGTCGACACCGCACGACTGACCATGCGGTCTCTGACGCGTTCCTTTCTTGATCGATATGTCGATGATAGTTGGGAGGATATCCGATACAGCGTCGGCGCCTATCAGCTTGAGAAACGAGGCGCGTGGTTGTTTCAGCGCGTCGATGGCGATTTCTTCACGATCCTCGGAATGCCCTTGCTGGCGATATTGGATCACCTGAGGTCGCGTGGGGGGACCGGCGAATGAACGGCAACTTCGTTCCCTTGGCGGGTGTGATCGGCCAACCGATCGCACATAGTAAATCGCCCAGACTCCATGCGTATTGGCTGCGAAAGCTGGGTCTGCGTGGTCATTACATTCCCATGAACGTCGCTCCCGACGACCTGAAGGCGGTTCTGGAGCTTTTGCCGAAGGTCGGTTTTCAGGGTCTGAACGTGACGGTCCCCCACAAGGAAGCGGTCCTGCAACTGGCTGATCTGGTAACGGACCGTGCGGCATTGATCGGTGCGGCGAATACATTGATCTTCCGCAAGGACGGGAAGATCCACGCTGACAACACCGATGGCCATGGCTTCGTCGCCAATCTTACGCAGCACGCCCCTTCCTGGGATCCCAAGGCGGGCCCGGCGGCGGTCATCGGCGCCGGAGGTGCGGCACGTGCCATCGTCTCGGCCCTGATCAGCGCCGGGGCACCCGAGGTGCGCATCACGAATCGGACGAAGCCCCGTGCCGAAAGGCTCAAGGCCGATTTTGGCGCCCGCGTTCTGGTCTATGACTGGTTTCAGGCGGGTAACATGATCGAAGGCGCCTTGACGGTGGTGAACGCCACCGTGCTCGGTATGACCGGACAATCCGAGTTGAGGATACCTTTGGACGGTCTCGCGCGTGAAGCGCTGGTGACGGATATCGTCTATACGCCGCTGGAGACCCGGCTGCTGGCAGAGGCCCGCGCGATCGGTTGCACGACCGTGGATGGATCGGGGATGCTTCTGCACCAGGCGGTCCCGGGTTTTGAGAGATGGTTCGGGATGCGCCCCGAAGTCGACGAGGAAACTCGTGCCTTCGTCTTGCGGCGATG
>JBCCVK010000093.1:0-8026 GCA_039195495.1 Pseudomonadota bacterium | reverse complement strand
GTAGATTTGGTATAAGGGGAGCCAAGGAGGTGTAAGCATAGTAGGCACTGACAATAACGCCATAGGGCGTGCTAAGATGTTTCAAAGGGAGGTTCCGTCAATATGTTTGTTTACGATTTGATACCTTCTATTGCATCGGTACCGTGGCGGGCCCGCATCCCTATCCGGCGATGGTGCGCGATTTCCAGGCGATTATCGGTAAGGAAGCCAAACAGCAGATGCTGAGGGCCGAGGGGCGGCTTCCCGATACCGTCATTGCCGCCATTGGTGGCGGATCGAACGCGATGGGCCTGTTTCACCCGTTTCTTGACGACAAGGACGTGCGCATCATCGGTGTCGAGGCCGGCGGTAAGGGCGTGGACGAGAAAATGGAACATTGCGCTTCGCTGTCCGGCGGTCGTCCCGGGGTTCTGCACGGCAACCGCACCTATTTGCTGCAGGATATGGATGGACAGATTTTGGAAGGTTTTTCGATCTCGGCGGGACTCGACTATCCGGGCATCGGCCCCGAGCACGCTTGGCTGCACGATATCGGCCGCGCGGAATATGTCTCGATCACCGACGAGGAAGCGTTGTCGGCGTTTCAACTCTGCTGCGCGTTGGAGGGGATCATTCCCGCGCTTGAGCCGAGCCATGCCCTCGCCCATACGGCCAAGATCGCGCCAGCTCTGCCCGGAGATCACATCATCTGCATGAACATGTGCGGCCGCGGCGACAAGGATATCTTCACCGTCGCCGCCGCGCTGGGGGTGAAGGTGAACGTCGGGGCCTGAGTGGATCAACGCTTTGGCAACGGGGACGGCCGTAGGTATCGGCTTTGTCGGCCCGGGTGCCGATGCCCGGTCTCGGGCAGACGGGCTTCACGGATCTGAAATCCGTTTGTCGCACATCCCGGAACCTGGCGGGTCAGGGCAGCGCATCGGGGGCGGCATGGGCCTCGAGCACTTCGAGCGGGACGATGTTCAATGCGACCTTGTGCGTGGACGCCAGTCGGACCTTCGGCGCGGCGCCTTCGTCGGCGGCCTGCAGAAAGCGGCTTGCGCAAAGGCACCATTGATCGCCCGGCTTCAGACCGGCGAAGTTGAATTCGGGCCGCGGCGTGCTGAGGTCGTTGCCCACATATTTGGAGAAGGCCAGAAACTCGGCCGTCATGATCGCGCAAACGGTATGGCTGCCCTGGTCCTGGATGCAGGTGTTGCAGGCCCCATCGCGAAAAAATCCCGTCACCGGATCCATGGAACAAGGCAGCAATGGCCCACCTAATACATTAAGAGAAGGTAGTTTTTCCATTTTTGGTCGGAAGCCTGCGCGGTGGTTGCAATCGTATGGAGCGTGAGCCGCGCTTTTTATGGCGGCTGTTCCGGATGTGGGGGGTGATGGTTCCGGATGCAAGGCTCGCTGCCGTACGGATCCTTCGAATTCCGACGCCGCCGTTTGCCGCCCGGTGAATACGGTCCGTTATCCGGTCGTGGACCGTTGCCCCGATATTCTCCGGCATGAACGACGCTGTCCGGTCCTCTATTTCGAATCCAACGCCGGTATTTTCAGACATTCATCGGAAATGGTTCGCCAGACGCTGCAGCAGCGATTTGGCATGGCCTTCCCGATCCCTCTCCGTCTCCGGTGATGTTCCGACCCTGCTCGGCTCCGCCGCGGACAAAGCCGTCGGAGCCCGCTGCAAAGCCACGGCGTTCATGAAACGCCCCATATCGCCCGAGGCCAGTGTGGGTGCGCCGTCACTGATCCTGCGGAGCACGTCGTCCAACCAGCCGGTATCGGCCTTGGCGAAATCCGACAGAACATAACCCGGCACGCGGTCCTTATGCCCGGGATGACCCACGCCCAGGCGTACCCGGACATAATCGGCGCCAATATGTTGATGCAACGAGCGCAGCCCGTTATGACCGGCATGACCGCCCCCCTCTTTCACCCGCACCTTGGCGGGGACGAGGTCGATTTCGTCATGGAAAACCACCACGTCTTCGGGGGATAGCTTGTAAAAGCGCATCGCCTTGCCCACGGATTGACCGGAAAGATTCATGAAGGTCTCGGGCTTCAACAGGATGACCTTGCCCGAACCGAAGCGGCCCTCACCGATCTTGCCCTGGAACTTGGAACGCCAAGGCGCAAAGCCATGATCCTCGGCGATGCGATCGACGGCCATGTAGCCGATATTGTGCCTATGGCGGGCGTATTCCGCGCCCGGGTTGCCAAGCCCCACGAAAAGCCGCATCGACGTCTCCTTATCGTTCGGGCCGGGCACTGTGAAAGTTCGACGCCCGAAACGCGAATGCGGGGCTGGCGGTCTGCGCCCTGGTGCCGGAAAAGGTGAAGACTATTCTTCCGCTCCCTCTTCGGTCGCTTCTGCGGTGGAGGTTTCGTCTTTGGCGGCTTCTTCCGTATCGTCGTCCGAGCGCAGCGCGGACGGGGCCGAGATGTTGGCGATCGTGAAATCGCGGTCGATCGTCGGCCTGACGCCGTTCGGCAACGTGACGGACGAAATGGTGATGACGTCGCCCACCTCATACCCCGTAAGATCGACGACGATGCTTTCGGGAATGCTGTCGGCCTGGACGTTGACCTCGATCTCGGCGCGGACCACGGTTAACACGCCGCCCTTTTTCAAGCCCGGTGTCGCATCCTCGTTGATGAACTCGACGCTGACGAACAGGTTCACGCGGGTGGTGCGACGCAGGCGCATGAAGTCCACATGACGCGGCAGATCTTTCACGGGATCGCGCTGCACCTCGCGGCAGATGACCCGCACGTCGTCGCGTCCGTCGACCTTCATGTTGAAGAGCGTGGCCAGGAAACGCCCCTGTTTGAGGCGTTTCAACAACATGTTGTAGGAAATTTCAATCGGCAGCGGGTCCTGTCCGCCGCCGTAGATGATGCCCGGTACGTTGCCATTGCGGCGAGATTGACGAGCGGCCCCCTTGCCCGTCCCCGTCCGTACCGTGGCGTGAAGATCGGGGATCTGTCCTGCCATTGGTCGTTCTCCGTCGGAATTTCGGGCACCCTCCAAGGGTGTGTGCCCGAGTGGAGCCGCGCATATAGGCGAGTTCGCTTCATTTGAAAAGAGGTTTTCGCATCTGATGTCTTGCGGCGTTCCGAAGCGCGTGGCAAGCGGCCGTCATGAATCTTGTCTCCGCGATCCGGGTGTCTCGTTCGCCATTGGCCGCCTTTGCGACGATGGGTCTTTATTGGGGGGCTTTTGCGGCGCAGGTCCCGGTATTCAAGGCGCAGACCGGCGCCAACGACGCAGGTTTCGGTTTGCTGATGCTGTGTTCCTCGCTCGGTCTCGTGACGGCCATGTGGCTGGCGCCCAGGCTGGAGGAGCGGGCGGGACGTTGGGCATTGCCGCTATGCGCGCTGTCTCTCCTCGTGCTTTTCCTCGGTCCGGGCGCGGTGGAAAATCCCGCCGCCTTCGGCGTGGCGATGATGTTGGTGGGCGTCGGTTCGGGAATGACGGACGTGGTGATGAATGCCCGTGTGAGCGCGTTGGAGGCACGGCACGGCCGGTCGCTGATGAATCTCAACCACGCGGCGTTTTCGCTGGCCTATGCCATCTCGGCCGCCGCGACCGGTATCGCGCGTGAAGCGGGGCTCGGACCGGTCGCCGTCTTTTCGGTCTGTGCGGTTTTCTCATCGATGCTGGTGCCCGTGATGCGGGGATGCGTCCCGCGGTCCGCCGAGGAGCCGCAGACGACCGGGACGGGTCGCCTGCCCGCGACATTGGTCTTGCTGGGTGGGATGATCGTGTTGATCGCCTTTGCCACCGAGGCCGGGATCGAAGGATGGTCGGCCCTGCATGTCGAGCGCACGCTGGGGGGTGGCGGGGCCGAAGGGGCCTTCGGTCCCGCGGTGTTGGGGCTGACCATGGGAATCGGACGCTTGACCGGGCAGATCGTGGCGCATCACCTCGACGAAACACGCGTAATCCTTTGGGCGGTGGTGCTGTCGGCGAGCGGCGCGATGATCGCGGCGCTCGCACCGGCGGTGATGGTTGCCTATTTGGGATTTGGCGTGCTCGGTCTGGGCGTGTCGGTCATCGCGCCGATGACCCTGGCACTGGTGGGCCGCATCGCCACCGACAGGCAACGAACCGTGATCATTGCGCGCACTTCAGTCATCGGATTCGTCGGTTTTTTCATAGCGCCGCTGATGATGGGCACGATCAGCGAAGCGTTTGGCCTTCGCTGGTCCTTCGTTGCGGTGGCTTTGCTGTTGGGCATCGTTCCGACGATCCTGTTCCGGCTTTCGCGTTTCGATCGGCGACGGGTATGAGGCGCCGTCCGGCGGCCATATGGTCGATCACGCGGCCATGATCGAGTTCGCCATCCCTCCGCCGATGGCGCGAGATCACCCATGCGGGCAAAAGCCATGGGGGCGTTTGGGCGTCGGCATGATGAAACGGTTGAAGATCGGGCTTGCGGCGGATGTGACGCGCACCGGATGGGGCTTGCCCTCCCCTGGCGCAAGAAGATGATCGAATGTTCCTGGGTGAAACCGCTAACGTCCGCGCGGTCTTGCGTGGAATTGGCATGTCCGCGTCGCGCGCATTTCATTCCAGGGGTGATTGGTGGCCACGTGTCCGACGGATATGATTTGCCATCCGCCAAGCGGTTTCGTAGCTCACGCCAAGCCGGTGTGGCAACTCCTTGGTGGCGCTGCCGTCGCGCGTCGTGGTGAACGGAAAGATTGCGTAGAACCAAAGCCGCAAAGGCGTTCGGTTCTTCTCGAAGATGGTGCCGGCCATTGGATGGAGGCGGGTCGTGACCTTGTTCGAAGCGCATGGCGAACGAGCGTTCGAGGCAAGCTTGGTCGCTTGGAAACCGTTCGAGGGACCGAAGAATTGACGACCGGCGGTCCGTTTCACGCGTCGCGAACGTTTCGCGACCATGTGTCAAGGGGATACACGGCCAGATTGCAAAACCATCCGTCACGATGATCATGTGGGACGAGGGAGAATCAACAGGAAGATGTCAAGATGCCGCTCAGCATGAAACGGGACGTGTTCGTCACCTGCGCCGTGACGGGAAGCGGCGCGACCCAGGATCGCAGCCCGCATGTGCCGCGCAGCCCGCGGCAGATCGCCGACAGCGCGATCGCCGCCGCCAGGGCCGGTGCGGCGGTGGTGCATTGCCATGTGCGGGATCCGCAAACCGGCACGCCATGCCGCGATCTGGCATATTATCGAGAGGTAACGGACCGCATTCGCGAGGCCGACGTCGATGTCGTGTTGAACCTGACGACAGGTATGGGCGGGGATATCGTCTTCGGTGGCCCGGATGCGCCCCTGCCGGTCGCCGGGGGCACCGACATGGCCAGCGCTGAGGAGCGCATGGCCCATGTGGCCGAATGTCTGCCCGAGATCTGCACGCTGGATTGCGGCACGATGAACTTCGCCGAAGCCGATTACGTGATGACGAATACACCGGGCATGTTACGGGCCATGGGGCAGATGATGCTCGATCTGGGCGTGAAGCCCGAGATCGAAGCCTTCGATACGGGTCATCTTTGGTACGCAAAGCGACTGGTCGAGGACGGCATTCTAGACACGCCCGTCCTGGTCCAACTGTGCATGGGGGTGCCTTGGGGTGCGCCCAATGATCTGAACACGTTCATGGCCATGGTGAACAACCTGCCCGAGGACTGGACGTTCAGCGCGTTCTCGCTTGGGCGGAACCAGATGCCCTATGTCGCCGCCTCCGTGCTTGCGGGGGGAAACGTGCGGGTCGGGTTGGAGGATAATCTGATGCTGGACAAGGGGATCCTGGCCAGCAATGACCAGCTGGTGACACGCGCGGTGGACATCATCGAGCGGCTGGGCGCACGGGTGATCGGACCGCAGCAGGTCCGCGAGAGGCTGGGCCTCACGAAGCGGGCCCCGCGATGAAGACGGCGATGGCAGGCGTGATGCGAAGGCGATGCAGGCTCCATACGGGATGGCCGGGGACGGATTTTGACATTTCAGCCGGACGGCCGGTTTCGTGCGATCTCGAAACAGGAGAGAACGGATGCAGCGCAGAGTGTCCATAATCGGTGGCGGGGTGATCGGTGGCGGCTGGGCTGCGAGATTTCTGTTGAACGGCTGGAATGTCCGGGTTTTCGATCCCGATCCCGAAGCCGCCCGCAAGATCGACGCGGTGCTGGGCAACGCCCGCCGGTCGCTGCCGGGATTGGGGGACTCGGCACTTCCCGAGGAGGGTCGGCTGAGTTTCCATGAGACGATACCCGACGCCGTTCAGAATGCCGATTGGATTCAGGAAAGCGTTCCCGAGCGTTTGGAACTGAAACGCAAGGTCTATGAAACGATTCAGGAACAGTGCGATCCGGAGGCGGTGATCGGCTCCTCCACGTCGGGGTTCAAACCGAGCCAGTTGCAGGATCACGCGACGCGACCTGCACAGATTGTCGTGACGCATCCGTTCAATCCGGTTTATCTGCTCCCTCTGGTCGAAGTGGTGACGACGGATAGCAACCCGCCCGAGATGATCGACCGCGCCAAGACGCATCTGAGGGGTTTGGGCATGTATCCGCTGCATGTAAGAAAGGAAATAGATGCCCATATCGCCGATCGCCTCATGGAAGCCGTCTGGCGCGAGGCGCTGTGGCTGATCAGGGATCGGGTGGCCACGACCGGCGAGATCGATGACGCCATTCGTTATGGTTTCGGCCTGCGCTGGGCACAGATGGGACTGTTCGAAACCTATCGCCTGGCCGGTGGCGCGGCGGGTATGAGGCATTTCATGGCACAGTTCGGACCCGCGTTGAAATGGCCCTGGACCAAGCTGATGGACGTGCCCGAGTTCACGGATGAACTGATGGATCTGATCGCGGAGCAGTCCGATGAACAGTCGGGCGGATATGAAATCGATGACCTGGAGCGAATGCGCGACGCCAATCTGGTGGCGATCATGCGGGCGCTGAAGGCGCGAGACTGGGGTGCGGGGGCGCTGCTCAACCGGCATGACGTCAAGCGCCGCCCGCGAAGGCATGATCCCGCCCGGCCATTGGTTACGGTGGATCGGGTGGTGCCGCTCGACTGGACCGACTACAACGACCACATGAATGAAGCGCGGTATCTGCAAGCTTTCAGCGATGCGACCGATCGGTTCATGGAAATCATCGGCTGCGACGCAGCCTACATCGCCTCGGGGGGCAGTTACTTCACTGTCGAAACCCATCTCCGGCATTTGGATGAGGTTCGTGCGGGAACGCGGATTCGGGTCGAAACGCTGTGCCTGCTGGGTGAGGGTAAGAAAATGCATCTTTTTCATCGGATGCTTGCGGACGGGCGTCTGCTGGCGACGGGTGAGCATCTGCTCGTTCATGTGAATTTACACACACGCCAGGCTGCGCCGCCCTCGCGAGAGGTTGCCGGGAAGCTCGGACAAATCGCCAAGGCTCATTCCAAACTGCCCCGACCCGAGGGGATCGGCCACGCGATCAAGACGGGGACATGAACCAGCGCGTCCCGATCGGTGCCGATACCGTCTGTGTTCGATCGCCTTCACCCGTCCCATCTTTCGATATCACGGACTTTTCGCTGGGATGGGCCGGTTTCCCCGAAGACGTTGACCGGCTTTGAAGCTGTCTTCGCGGGCTCCCAAGGCTTGGATGGTGGCGATGAGCGGGAATTCGTCACGCGTGCCACGTTCTGTGCTCATATCGGACGATTGCCGGCCTTACATGTCTGCCCGGCCGAGCGATCGGCGGAAGGATAGACCCGGCTCACCTGGAATACGATCCGCCCTGTCGATGGTTTTCCCACACGCCTTGTAAGAACTCGGGAGAGGTTTCGGCCACGCGCGGGACGGTCCACCGCCCGGAAAACCCGTTGTCCGAACGCCAGAGCCTGCTGCGATCGGGTTGCAGCGTATGCTGGGTTGAGGAGATAGTTTGCGCACTCGTGAGGTGTGAAGCGGTCGAGGCGCGTGCCGATCGCTCCTGCGCCATGTTGCTTGCCTTGTCCGCTCTGCGGCCTCTGTGCGCATGTGCTTGAGCTTTGCGAAGACCTGTT
>JBCCVK010000092.1:0-8073 GCA_039195495.1 Pseudomonadota bacterium | reverse complement strand
GCGCGATTTCGGCCAGGGCCGGCAAGCAGCGCGCGTCTTTTTCGACGACGACCACGCGCCGCGCGCCCTCCGCCAGCAAGCCGCGCGTCAGTCCCCCGGGGCCCGGGCCGATTTCCAACACGTCGTACCCGCTCAAATCACCCGCTCGGCGGGCAATGTTGGCGGTCAGATTCAAATCCAGCAGAAAATTCTGACCAAGGGACTTTTTGGCGCTCAGCCCGTGCCTGGCGATCACGTCGCGCAAGCTGGGAAGGGCGTCGATCCTGCCCACTGATTACGTCGACGCCCGACGACGGGCCATGGCATGTGCGAGCCGCAGCGCCTCGATCAAGCTGGAAGGATCGGCAATCCCGCGTCCCGCGATATCCAGGGCCGTGCCGTGATCCGGTGAGGTTCTTATGAAAGGCAGGCCCAGGGTCACATTCACTCCGCGTGCGAAATCCAGCGTTTTGATCGGGATCAGGGCTTGGTCGTGATACATGCAAATCGCCGCGTCGTATCCGGCCCGCGCGCCCGGATGGAACATCGTATCCGCCGATAGCGGACCGGTCACATTCAATCCCTCGCCCCGTAGGGATGCCAGGGCGGGCTGGATGATTTCGATCTCTTCTCGTCCTATGGCGCCGCCTTCCCCCGCGTGAGGATTCATTCCCGCGACCGCCAGACGGGGCGCCTGCACACCGAAATCCCGCATCAAGCCGACATGGGTGATCCGCAGCGTGTCGACCAGCAGGGGCCGCGTTAGATGCGTTTTCACCTGCTCCAGAGGAATGTGAAGCGTGGCGGGCACCACTTTCAGCGCATTGCAAACCAGCATCATCACGACACGGTCGACCCCGGCCAAAGCGGCCAAGTATTCCGTATGGCCACGATACGTGAAACCGGCGCCATCCATGAGGGTTTTCTTGTGAATCGGATTCGTGCAAACCGCCGATGCCCGCCCCCCGATCACCAGGGAAACGGCACGTGCGATGATGTCGATCACGTCTTGCGCGTGATTGGGATTCGGGACGCCGGGATGCGCCGGACCGGAAAACTCATGCCGCAGAACCGCCAGCCGATCGCCTGTATCCCGGACCTCTGCCGGGTCGGAGATCTCGGCGATTTCGGTGCCCGCGGGCAGATGGCGCGGGTCGCCGATCCAAAAAAACGGGATGTCGTTTCCGAGTTCCCGCCACGCCTTCACGGTAAGTTCCGCGCCCGCACCCGCGGGCTCGCCACAGGTCAGCGCAATGGGCGATGTCATTTCTCGACGATGACTGCGTCGGCGCGAAGCTCTTCGAGGTAACCGTTGGCGTAGCTGGCCAGGCGCTGATTGATCAGCGATTGCCGGATTTCTTCCCGCCCGCCTTCGGTCAGCTCGGTGGTGCGCCCGCATAGCATCACCAGCAACAGGTGCCGTCCATCGGCACGGGTTAAGGCCGTCGAAGTCTCGTTCGCATCCATCCTGGCCAGTTCGAGCGCAATGTCCTGCGGGATGGAGGACACCGGAGCGGTCACGCGTTCCAGCGCCCCTTCGGGCATCTTTCTGGCCACGCCATAAAGGTCGTCGCATGTATCGAGACGGTCGATGATGCTTTGCGCCTTCGTCAAACCGGAGGAGGTGCGACCGCCGTCTATCGCAAGCGTCGCGTATTCGATCGAGATCGTTTCGGCCGGAGTGACGCCGATCTCCTCGATCGCGCGTACTTGAAACAATAGGAGCGCATCGCCGATTGGAAGGGGCGCGCTGACCTCGCCCGGTTTCAGGGTCAGCAGGATCGGGATCAGGCCCGGCGAGAGAGTGGACAGGGAAACCCAGTCGAGACGGCCGCCGCGCCGGCCGCTTGCAGATGCCGAATAACGCCGTGCCGCTTGGGCGAAGGCGCGTTCTCCGCGAAGGGTGCGGGACAACTGCTCAGCCAGGGCCTGACCCTGGGGCGTGGCCGGCACCGTGATCTCCGAAAGCAGGACGCGTGCGCCTCCGCGCTGCGTCGCAAGGGCGAGAGCCCGGTCGATCTCGGCCTCGGTGACCTGCGCCCGGGGTCCGAACCGTTGCTGAACCACCCCGCGCCAAGCCAGGCCCGCGCGCACGAAATCCCGGAAAGTTTCCTCATCGACGCCCGCCTGTCCAAGCGCACTGACAAATTGCTCGGTGGTCAGATTGGTGCGTCTCGCGAATTCCTCCATACCGGCGAGAACCGCTTCCTCGGTGGGGCGCAATCCCGCCAGATCGGCCGCATGGGAATAGAGACGGTCGTTGATCAGTCCGATGCGGGCTTCTTCGGCCGGCACGCCCGGTGCCCGCAATAGCGTCAAGAACCGTTCCCTCTGCTGAAGTTCGTATGCGGTGATGGCGCGATCGTTGACGATGATGACCGGTGCAAAGAGATTCTGGGCCGTTGCAGCCGCCGCAACGGCGAACACGGCGCAAAGGGCAAACACATATGTGATGGTCGGCTTCATATCCGTCCGCTCGCTGTTCTTATTTCCCGCACGATCGTCGGTATCGGCGACCGTCATTTCCTTGACCGAAGCCGTTGAGCACCACGGACAGGCCGAAATCGGTCGTCGCTTCGACATTAGTCGATGACGCAAAGCGACGCGAGACCGAAAAATCGAGAGTCACGCATTCATTTCGGTATCCAAGGCCAATTTCAGACGCGCTGGCGCGACTGGTTCTGAAATCGTAATGCACGTCACCCGTTGCGAACCAATGTCGGGACAGATCGACATAGGCGTCCAGACCGAGTTCCGACGTATCTGTCGGACGCCCTTCCGCAAGATCTGGTTCCATCCAGACATAGCTGGCCTTGAGTCGCGCCCGTTCAATCTCCATACCGAACTGGAGTTCGTTTTTCGCGAAGTTGAACTCGTCATTGAAGACGGCGCGATTGACAAGTGACGTCCCCCCCAGACCATCCAGGCGGGTCGTGACCAGCCAGTCCGAAATCCTGCCGCCCAGACCGGATGCGGACGTGAACTGGGACGGGGCATCGATCCTGAAAACCCGTCCGGCCGTCACCCCTAGCGACCAGCCGTCAGGGTCGAAGCGGGTCCAGTTCGCGCCAAGACTTGCCCGCAGGCCGTCTTCGATTCTGTCTGTACCGGCAAACCGGTTCAAGGAGAAAAGATTGCCCTCGTCGAATTCGACAAGAACCGAATCCTCGTTCGGGACCGATTGATCGTTGTCGGGGCCCCATGCGAGGTGAATGACCGGCTCCACGATATGCCGCGCACGCGGGGTCGTTCGTTCCAGAGGCCAGCGCAATTGCAGGGCGCCCAGGATCCCGCTTCGTGTGATGCTGGACGCGAACGTGCTGTCCTGTTCGACGTAATATTGTTCGGCGAAGCCGCGCAGATCGGCGCCCGCCACCATGCCGTTTCCGAATGCCCAGCCACGTGACCAGTTCAACTCGCCGCGGAGCCGCCTTACGTCGCGCCCCACGATGTCGGCGCTTGACGTCCGTTCCAACGCGTGCGCTTCCAGACGGAAATCGGCGCGCCCTCCGGCAACGGCCGGATTGAAGCGCCGTATAAAGACCGCGTTCGCGACCTGGGTGGGCAGGGTGTCGTTGTTTTCCGTTTGACGAAGCGAGGTGTATTCGATTGCATTCAAAGAGAGATATCGGTCCGCTCGGGTCCGCGTCAGTTCGATCTCGCTGTCCAGGCGGTCCTTTTGCGGAAGAGCGTAATCGACCAGATAATTGATGTCGGACACCTGTTCGAAATCGAAATTCAGCTTGAAATCGCGGGGGAGCTGGAACTGTCCCGCCGCGAACAGATAACCGCGCCAATCGTCCGCGGTCAGGTCGTCCCGCGTCAAGGCGCCTTGGAACTGAAGGTTTCCGGAACGCAGCGCTTCGCGGTACCGCAGGAACAATGTGTGCGATCCGGTCGTCGTGACGTAAGGGGTCAATGTCAGATCCCTGCTGTCGCCGATCGTGATGAAATAGGGGACCTGAACGCCGGTGCCCAGCCGGTTCGTGCTGCGGATGCGCGGGATCAAAAATCCGGTGGCGCGTTTCACCGTGGGATCGGGAAGCCGCAGGCGCGGCAGATAGGCGATGGGAACGCCCATCACCCGAAACTGCGCGTCGTGGAAATAGAGTTGGCGTTCCTCCTGATCGTGGATGATACGGCTCGCCATGATCTGCCAGAGCTGGACGGGGTCGTCGACGCAGACCTGGCAAGACGAGGCAACGGTCTTTTCGAGCTCCAGATACCGTCCGTCGGATCGGCGGATTTCAGCCGCCGCCAGTTGCAATTGCCGGTCCAGCACGATCCTGGCCCCGCGCAAAATGCCGTTCGTCAGATCGGGGGACAGTTCCGCCATATCTGCGATCAGGATGAAGTTCTCGCCTTCGATCAGGTGAATCGGTCCCTCGATCGTCAGCCGGTCCGTCGCCGCGTCATAGGCGATGCGCGGCGCTCTGAGATGCACGCCCCGATGGAAAACCTCGACATTGCCTTCGGCAAGCAGGCCATCCTTTCCGTCGACCGTTACCCTGTCGGCGATCAGGGTCGCCGCCGTCTGAGCCGGCGCGAAGCCTGCCTGGGCGGCCCAAAAACCGAGGAACGCCGAAAGAAGACGCAGGATTCTCATCCGTCTTCCGTGTGCAAAAGCAGACCAAGGGAAAGCAGGATGCCGGCCAGCGGTGGACTCCAGGCCGCCAATTGTATCGGTATCTGTCCGTTTTCACCCAATATCTGCGCAAAATTCTTCAGGAAGAAGACACCGAAACCAAGCAGCAAGGCGGAAAGAACCATCATGCCCGTACGGCCGAACCGGGTGTGGCGCATGGTGAACCCCGCCGCGATCAAGACCATCGCCACAAGCATCAGGGGCGTTGCCAACTCCATCCAGAACCATATCTTGTGCTGAGTCGCGGAGAAGCCGGCCCGTTCCAGTCGCCGAATGAATTCTGGCAACTCCCAGATCGGGATGACCGAAGGCGTTCCGAAACCTTCGCGGATTTCATCGCGCGTCAGGTTCGAGGGCAGTTCGTATCGCTCGAAAGACTGCGCGGTGATTTCGGGATTGGGTTGGTCGAACCGCCAAAGCTTGGCATCGCGCAGAAGCCAGGCCCCTGGCGTCAGTTCCGCCTGAAGCGCTTCGATCCGGAAAACTGGCGCGCCGTCGGCGTCGAAGCCGACAAATGTCGTCTGGAACAATTCGGTTCCCTCCAAGGTGGCCCGCCGCGCGTGGATCACCGTTTGTTCGCCGATCCGTCCCTGACGTAGCCAGAGCCCCTCTCTGCTGATTGAAAGGACGCTGTCGGCGCCTTGCCGCAGACGATCGGTGATGTTTTCATATTGACGCGAGGTGCCCGCAACGATCGGATTCCAGACGATGACCGCAATCGCCCCCAGGGCGAAGGCGGCCGTGATGGGCGCTGCAAGGCTGCGAAGCGCCGACCGGCCGGAAGCGCGGGTGACGACCATTTCGCTGGTGCGTGCCAGTCCCAGAAACAGGCCGAGCGTCGATAGGATGACCATCAGCGGCAGGATGCGATAAAGATTGGCCGGCGTGTTGAGCAGTGCCAGCACGGCGGCTTGGCGCAGGCCGACAGTGTCGCCATCGTACCGCCGGATCTGTTCGACGAGATCGACCAGCAGAACGATTCCGAAAAAGACGGTGAACACGAGGCCGAACCAGATCATGAATTTTCTGATGAAATACAGATGCAGGATCATATTCAGCTCCCCAGGCGTGCCCGACCCCGGAAAAGCGCGGGGCGGTCGGCAAGCCAAACGAGTGTCAGCCCGGCGAGTATCCCGTAGAGGGCGGGGATGTAAAGCAATGGCCATCCGACCTCCGACCGGCGTGCCATATCCAGGGCCATATTGTTGAGAAGCTGAAACACGATGATCAGCAAGACCGCCAGAAGGATTTGCCTGGTAACGCCCAAGCGGTTGAAGCCGCCGAGCAGAAGCGCCGCCGCCCCGATCAGAACCAGGACCGGTGCCTGCAACGGCTGCGCCAAACGCGCATGCGCCGCCGCGAGGAATTGCGCGCGGTTGCGGCCGGTACGCCTTTGGTCTTCTGCGGACGCGCGCAAAAGCGCGGCGGTCGAAAGCGCGCGTATGTCGGGCGGCGCCATCTCCCGCTGCGGGATGAGACCGTCCAGGTCATAGGTGAGATCTTCGAATTCCAATATCGAAAGCCGCTGATCGTCTTCGCGCAAGGTTTGCGACATTCCGTCGAACATGACCAGGCGGGTGCCGTCGCCGGATCGAACGATCAGGGCTTTCTGCGCCAGGTAAAGAACGCTGTGTCCACGTTCTCGGCGGTCGGCCAGGAAAATATCCAATAACTCGCCGTGCTCGGTGATTTCGCGGATGTAAAGCGTAACGCCGTCGGACGGATGCAAAAAGCGGCCGGCCGACAGGAATCTGGCGGCGATGTCCCGGGAGACCTCCTGCTGTCTCTTGGCCAGTTCGGTGCGGCTGAGCGGCACGAGAAAATGCGCAAGCAAGGCCATCACCAGCGCAAGACCGATGCCGAAAAGCAACGCGGGGCGCACGAGCCGGGCTGCCGACAGGCCGGTGCTCTGGGCGATCAGCATTTCGCTTTCCGCGATCAGACGGTTGGCGACGAACAGCGTCGTGACGAAGCCGGCCACCGGCAGCACCAGCAGGATCACGTTCGGAAGGGTCAGGGCGGTGAACACGAGAAAGACCCAGGCCGTCTGTCCATCCGCGATCAACCTGTCGAACAAGGATACCGCGCGGTTGACCCAGTAGACCGATACCAGGATCAGCGCGAAAAGTCCGAACGTGACAGTCAGTTGAGACAGTATATATCTGTCGAACTTCGACACGCGATTCCTGTTCTCCCGCAGATGGGCATGCTTCTATCGCAATTTCACCGGGTCGGAAACTGCTATCTGGCCAACGGCCCGCCTGGGGATTAGAGTCATCTGAACCGCGCGCCGCGCTTTGAAAGGAAGAACTATGACCACCCCCGCAACCGTCACATTCGCCACGATCGAGCCCGAGACCGCCGCAGCGCGCACGGGAGAGTTGGCCATGCTGGTTGGAGCCGACCGCAAGCTCGATGCCCATGCGCGCGCGTTGGATGCGCGAACCGGCGGGGCTCTGGCGCGGTTCGTCGAAAGCGAGGCGTTCGAAAAGCTTTCCGTTGGCGGGGTGCACAGCCTGTCTTATCCGGCGAATCTCGAAGCGACCGCGCTGCATGTGGTGAAGCTGGAACGCGACGCCGAGGGGCTTGAGGCGCGCGCAGCGGGCGCCGCGTTGGGAAAGGCGCGTGGAGAGGCGGCCCTGACCGTGCTGGCCTCCCGGCATGTCGCGCCCGACGAGATCGCTTACGGGGCGAGCTTGCGCGATTACGCCTTCATCGATCATAAGACGGGCAAGGATCGATCCGTCGCTGCGGGTATCGCCGTTCTCGTCGATGATGCGGCGCGCGCCGAGGCGGCTTTCGCCGACAAGCGCGCGCTTGCCGAAAGCGTCTTTTTCGCGCGTGACTTGGTGAATGCGCCCGCCAACGTTCTGACCACGTCCACGTTTGCGGACAGGCTGGCTGATCTGAGGAAGCTGGGCCTCTCCGTCGAAGTGCTGGAAGAGGACGCTTTGGAGCAATTGGGAATGCGCACGCTTTTGGCGGTGGGCCAGGGTTCCGATAGTCCGTCGAAGGTCGTCGTCATGCAGTGGAATGGTGGCGGTACGGAAGCCCCGCTGGTATTGGCGGGCAAAGGGGTCGTGTTCGATACGGGCGGGATCAGTTTGAAGCCCGCGGCCGGCATGGAGGACATGACATTGGATATGGGGGGGGCCGGCACGGTCTCCGGGGTGATGAAGGCATTGGCGCTGCGCAAGGCCCGCGCCAACGTGGTGGGTCTTGTCGGGCTGGTCGAGAACATGCCGGACGGCAAGGCGTTCCGCCCGGGCGATGTCATCGTTTCGATGAAAGGCGACACGATCGAGATCATCAACACCGATGCCGAGGGGCGCTTGGTGTTGGCCGACGTGCTTTGGTACGCGCAGGAACGGTTTGAGCCCGTCGGGATGATCAATCTGGCGACGCTGACGGGCGCGATCATCATCGGGCTCGGGCATGAGATGGCGGGG
>JBCCVK010000091.1:0-8161 GCA_039195495.1 Pseudomonadota bacterium | reverse complement strand
GGCGGAAATCATCGCAGGGCACCCTCCGACACCTGCGGGGTCCGGCCGAGAGTGCGGAGTTCGGGAAGGAATCCCCCGAGCATCTCGGGTGCGACGGCGCGGTCGGCGCCGCTTACGATCACGACGAGGCGCGTCGCATCGACACCTTCTGGCCAGCCATCGAGCTGCCGGGATGGACTGGAGACGTGACCGACGACGTGAAGCACGCAGGGGCTGGATGGATGCCCTGCGATTTCCACCAGGCCCTTCACGCGCAGAAGGTCTCGGCCGAATGTCGTCCGAAGCGCCGTGATCGCGTCTTCGAGCGCCCGGGGGTCGACCGGTCCGGTCGCAGAGAAGCAATAGGCCGACGCCGCATCGCCGTGCCTGTTGACGCCGCGACCATGGCCATGATCGTGCCGGTGACGGTGATCCGGCGCCCGGTCTTCGCCGCCGTCGAGGCGCAGCCAGTTTCGCACGTCCGGGGGTTTGCCCGACGGATCGAAAGCCGCAAGCGAGAACACGGTCTCGGCGGTCGCCTCGGCTGCGTCCACCACGCGCGCATTGGGGTTCAATCGGCTGAGCGTTCGTCCGAGGTCGGCAAGATCGTTTCGCGACGCGGAGGGGCGCGCCAAGTCGCCCTTCGTGACGATCAGAAGGTCGGCGACGGCCACCTGGCGCCGGGCTTCCGCGAACCTTTGCAGCGTATCCGCGCCATTGATGGCATCGACGAGGACGGCGACTCCGTTCAGCGTGAAACGGTTGAACATGTAGTCGTTCGCCATGAACATCTGGAGTACCGGCGCGGGATCGGCGAGCCCGGTCGTCTCGATGACCACGCGGGCAAAGGATGGCCCGACCCCGCGTTCGGCCTCGTCGAGAAGACGCAGGAGGGGCAGACGGACATCTCCCGTCACCGTGCAGCAGAGACACCCCGTCGACATCGCGAACGCGCGTTCGTCGGCGCGCATGATCAGCCCGCCGTCCACACCCGCCTCGCCGAACTCGTTGACGATCACCGCCGTGTCCCCGAAACCCGGCTGGGTCATCAACCGGTTCAGAAGGGTGGTCTTGCCGGCGCCGAGGAACCCGGTCAGAACGGTGACGGGAATGCGTGTCACGGATCGGTCTCCGCCATGGCGCAAGGATGATCTCTTCCCCATATCCTGCACGCATCCTTGGCTATGAGCCGCTCTTGCAGACGGTCCAGCGCTTCGAGCGCGCGCGCCCTGTCCTGCGTCCGGGCGATCGCCCGGTCGAATTCGCGCCGGACGGATCTGGGGCGCCAAGGCAGCATCGCCGAGGCAAGCCATGCACGGAGTTCGGACGGCAGACGGTCGAATTCACGCATCGGATCCTCGTTCCGGCGTTTCAGCTTGAGGCTCGTCTTGCCGCGATTCGTTGGCATCAGACCTCCTCCTCCGGGTCGCTCACCGGGTCGAGCACGAGGACGAGCCGCGTCTCTCCCGTGCCCTCGATGGGCGGCGAGCGGTGGAGAAGGCCGGATCGCGGACGCGCGGGCCAGAGCGTGCCGCGCAGGGCAATCGGTGCGCCCGTGGGGACGGTGAAAATCCGCCGCGGCCCGGCCTCATCGGTCGAGAGGCCGTATTGCGTGCCGGTTCCGCGATAGGTGCAGATCAGGCGCGCAGTGACGGCGTCGATATGAAACTTTCTGCAGGCGTTGGTCGTCACCACATCGAAGCGCAGCCGAAGATACGGGATGCGCATTAGCTCCGCGAAATTTTCCGCCAGCGCCGCAACGTCGTCGATCAGCCACGCCCGCTCGTCGCTGTCCGGGGTCCCGGATGTTTCGCAGATATGGAAAACGATATCCCGGACGTCCTCGGGGCGCAGGATCACGCGCGCCCTCGGCAACTGCTCGGGCTCCAGCGTATCGAGCCAGAATTGAAAGCTTCGCATCGGCTGCCGTCGCCAGATCACCGCGGCGCAGCCCGGTCGGTGGAGATCCGACAGACCCTTGAGCGTATCTGCGGCACCGACGCCGATGGCGGCGTCTTTCACGGTCTCGCGGACGCGGGTCATATCGCCGTTCCGTGATCCGGCAGGCGCGGTGATGCGTCCGGCCCCATGCAGGGATGCGCGCGCAAAAGCGCCGTCGACGCCGCCGCCGCGCATCTCAGGCCCCAAGCGCCCGCGCGATCGTCGTCGCGTTGTGGCGCATCATGTCGAGATAGGTGGGCGCGGGGCCGTCCGGACCGGAGAGCGCGCCTGGATGGAGCGTGCCGCCGATGGTGGCGCCTGTCTCGTTCGCGATCTGCTCGAGAAGGCGCCCGTCGGTGATGTTCTCGAGGAAGACGGCCGAGATCCCCTGGTCACGGATGCGTTCGATCAGCCGGGCGACGTCCCGTGCGGACGCTTCGGATTCGGTGCTCAGCCCTTGGGGCGCCAGGAACGTCAGACCGTAGTCGCGGCCGAAATACTGGAAAGCGTCGTGGGGGGTGACGATCGTCCGGCGATCCTCGGGCAGGGCGGCCATCAGGGCGCGGATTTCGGTGTCGAGCGCCGCTATTTCGGCCACGTAGGCCGCGCGGTTCCGATAGAAGACTGTCGCGTTGTCGGGATCGGCCTGGGCGAGCGCGGCGGCGATATTGTCGACATAGGTCACTGCGTTTGCAAGGCTTTGCCAGGCGTGGGGGTCGAAGGCGCCGTGGCCGTGATCTTCGTGGCCGGCATGGTCTTCATCGGGGGTGTGCGCCTTTTCGTCGTGATCGCGGTCATGGTCGCTCCCGGCGCGATCGTCGCCGTGGTCTTCGTGGCCATGGCCGTGATCGTCCTCGAAGGCGATGGGTTCGATCCCGGTGGTGGCGACCGCCAGCGCGCCATCGAATGCCGCGGCCTCGGCCATCCGCTCGAGCCAGCCCTCGAATTCGAGGCCGTTCACCACGAGGATTTCGGCCCCGCTGACCGCCCGCGCATCGGCCGGGGTCGGCCGATAGACATGGGTGTCGCCGTCCGGTCCCACGAGCGTCGTGACCACCACATGCTCCCCGCCGATACGCTCCACCATGTCGCCGAGGATCGAGAACGTGGCAACCACGCGCGTCGGCTCGGCCGTCTGCGCCGCCACGGATGCGGCGAGCGGCAGGGCGGCGAGGGCGGTGGCGGATTTCAGAAAGAGTCTGCGGGTCGTCATGAGTTTCCTTTCAGGTTTTGAGATGATGGCGCGGGAGGGCCCGCGCGACAAGGCCGCCCGCGGGCCCGATTACCAGCGACGTCCCATAGGCGAGACCCGCCGCAAGGATGATCGCCGGTCCGGACGGCAGGCTGTAATGGTAGGAGAGAAGCAGACCGCTCAGGCTTGCGAGTATGGCGACGGCGACCGCGGTCGCGATGAGCCCGCCGATGCTGACGGCCCAGAAGCGCGCCGCCGCGGCGGGCAGGATCATGATCCCCACCGCCATCAATGTCCCGAGCGCCTGGAACCCGCCGACGAGATTCAGCACGACGAGCGCAAGAAAGGTGAAATGCGCCACCGCGCTCAGCCCGCTCACGGAGCGCAGGAACTGCGGATCGGCGCATTCGAGCACCAGCGGGCGGAACAGGGCCGCAAGCGTCAGCACCGACACGCTCGCAATGGAGCAGAGTAGAATCAGCGCCGCATCGTCGAGCGCGAGCACGGTGCCGAAGAGCACGTGCATCAGGTCGACATTGCTGCCGCGGGTCGAGACGATCAGCACACCGAGGGCGAGCGAGATCAGGTAGAAAGCGGCGAGATTCGCGTCCTCGCGCAGCGCCGTGACCCGGGTGACGAAACCCGACAAGAGTGCGACGGCCATCCCGGCGATCAGCCCACCGACGGTCATGGCGCCAAGCGAGAGGCCCGCGACCAGATAGCCCACGGCGGCGCCGGGCAGGATCGCATGCGCCATCGCGTCGCCCGTCAGGCTCATCCGCCGCAGCATCAGGAAGACACCCACGGGTGTCGACCCAACCGAAATCGCGACGCAGCCGAGAAGCGCGCGGCGCATGAAGCCGAAATCGGCGAAGGGCTGAAAGGCCGCATCCCAGATCATGTGGCATTCCGTCCGCAGGTGTGGGGTGGGCCCGCGCAGGCTTCGCACATCTGGCGCGCGCGAAACTGGTTCTCGGCTGTCAGGACCCGCTCGGTCGGCCCGTGGGCGACGAGTTCCCGCGCCAGCATCAGCGTCTCGGGAAAGTGGACACGCACTGTTTCGAAATCGTGCAGGACGGCGAGCACCGTGCGTCCCTCCCCATGCCATCGCCTGACGACGCCGATCAGATCGGCCATGGTGCGGGCGTCGATGGAGGTGAAGGGCTCGTCGAGCAGCACCAGCCGGGCATCCTGCAGCAGCAGGCGCGCGAAGAGCGCGCGTTGCATCTGCCCGCCCGAGAGCGCGCCGATGGGCCGGACCTCGAAACCTGTAAGGCCGACGGCGGAGATGGCTTCGTCGACGCGCATGCGATGGGGGCGCCCCAGCCGTCCGAAGGCGCCGATCTCGCGCCAGAGGCCCATCGCCACCAGATCGACCACGGAAAGCGGGAAGGCATGGTCGATATCCGATTGCTGCGGCAGATAGGCGATGTCGTCCCTCGCGACCGTGCCGAAGCACACCCGCCCCTCGCGCGGCGACAGGGTGCCGACCACGCCTTTCAACAGGGTGGATTTGCCGGCGCCGTTGGGGCCCACGATGGCGGTCAGGCTCCCCTCGGCGATCTCGGCCTGAAGGCGTTGCACCACCGGATGCCGATCATAGGCGAGCGTCAGGTCTTGGAAGGCGAGCGCGTGTGTCATCCCCCCCCCGGCATGGACGTCGCCCAGAGGAAGCCCCCCCAAAGTGCCGCCGCGACCAGCACCGCACCGGCCAATCGGGATCCCGCGCCAAGGAGCAGCAGCCTGAGGGTTCGTTCGCGCCGCGCCCTCATGCCGCGCCCTCCCCCGTTCCGCACGACACGCATAGACCGTGGATCTCGATCACATGGCGCATCGGTGCGAAGCCGGATTTTCCCGCGATGCCGGAGAGTTCTTTCAGCAGATCGGGCGCGATGCTTTCCTCGACCGCGCCGCAGTCGCCGCAGATCGACAGAATCGAGGCGTGCTGATGACGGTCGCACTGGCAGGCGATGAAAGCCTTGAGCGACTCGAGACGATGTACCCGCCCGCGCTCCGTCAGTGCCGTCAGCGCCCGATAGATCGTCGTCGGCGCGATCTTCGGATTGGACTGGCGCAGTTCTTCGAGCACCGCGTAGGCGGACAGCGGACCACGATGCCGGCATAAGACGGCCAGCACTTCCGACTGCATCTTCTCACCCTGCTTTCCCATGTCCTGCGCGCCTCGTCATTTGAACCGGCGGCTTTCTTACGTTATAATATAACGTAACACAAGAACCTCCTGAGGCATCGATGAATGCCGTCCGGCGGCCCCCGTTGAATGGCCAGATCTGTTCCGCGGCCCGATGCGGAGCGGGCGATCGGGCGCGACGGGGGCCCAATGCCCGGACATGGGCGAGAAACGGTTCCGAGACGACAGGCGCGCGCAGGCTGTTCAGATTACCGTCCGCCCAGGCCGGCAGGATGTCCCGGTAGAGGCCCGGCTCCGTCTTCCTGTCATACCGGGCGATGCCAGAACCGTCGCCATTCACCGACGGTTTTGCCTTGGACGTTTTCTTGCTTTGTTCCAGCGGCGGATGGCGCGGATGTATGACGACCTCCGCAAGCGGCTTGGCCGGGCCGAGATGGGCCGCGAGACGGCATATCAGGCGCGTCTCGCGAGCCGGGCGTGCATCCCCACGATCATGCGGCGCGCGGTACGTTCGAACAGGCAGGGGATCACCGCATGGATTGCCGCGGCACCGCCGGCCAGGATCAGACGCGACGAGAACCATCCGGCGAAGCGCATATGCTGGAAATAGGTTTCATCGACCGATCGGGGATGATCGACAAAGATGCGATGCAAGAGCTGCGTCATGGTTGAGCCTCCGGTTCCGATGCGCTTACTCGGTGGTCAGACTATATCGCCGTCCGCGGGAATATGTCTCAAATTGGATTGCATTCCGTGGTCTTTATGGGATTCAATCCCAGTTATGGCCTCTAAGATCGATAAGATAGACCGCGCAATTCTGGTGCTGCTGCAGGCAGACGCCTCGCTCGGCGTCGACGCCCTGGCGGAACGGGTGAACCTGTCCCGCAACGCCTGTTGGCGGCGCGTCAAGCGCATGGAGGCCGAAGGCGTCCTTGGAAAGCGCGTCGCACTGGTCGATGCCGAAGCCGTGGGACTTGGCCTGCAGGTCTTCGTACTCGTCCGGACCAACAGTCATGACACCGGCTGGTTGCGAAAATTCCGCGACGCGGTGCTGGGGATGCCGGAGATCGTGGGCGCGCAACGGATGAGCGGCGAGTTGGACTATGTGCTGCGCGTCCGCGTCGCCGATGTCGCTTCCTATGACCGGTTCTATCAGAGGTTGATCACGAAAGTGCCGATTGCTGATGTTTCGGCCAGTTTCGTGATGGAAGACATCAAGGAAACGACCGCCCTGCCTCTGTGAAGGGCGTTCGGCCGCTCGCGCATCCATCCCATGCCTGGGAGGCACTCAAACGCGCCCGCGACGACCCAACGCCAACGTATGATCCTGCTTCCCTACCACAATCGGCCTCTGCATGCGGGATGGCGGCCATCGCCTGGCCGGCCGGGGTTCGGGGGATCGGTCAACCGCCCGGAAATAGAGCTTATCGAGGTCTGACGCGGCGGCCAGTTCGTCTTGTGCGATATACGCGCGGATTTCCTTCCGGTCGATGCTTGCCGGGCGCGTCCAGGTCCAGATCGGCTTCACGATGCCGAGCCGGTGAACGCGCGCCCGGTCCCAGCAGCGCCGAAACCTCCACGCCCGGATCGCGTGCGCCAGGCGCACGCGATCCAACCAACGGACCCTTTCAACACGATCTCCGCCGGGCGGGTCTTGGCGTGATGTCACTTGCCCGCGCGCCGCATTGCGGTTTACGTCGTCGAACCCCGGGTGTCATGCGCGCGCGATTTCCCCCGGTAAGGGTAATCGATCACCCTGGATGCACCATAGGGGGCATCTTCCGGCCTTTGCGTCGATACCGCCCCCTCTCGTCCGCCTGTTCGCCAGGGCGGGGACGTGCGGGGCGTCAAGCCAGTCCAGATGCAAGCGCGGCCCGTCGAATCTGCCGATCTCGCGTCACTCCCAGCAAGAACGATCGGCGATGCCAAGCTCAATCGCGGCGAGATTACGCCGTTCGTGATGCAAACCCGGTTGCGCCACTGGCCGGGTCACCCGCATGCAATTTTCGGGCATTCGGCGCACGGCGAGAAGCACCGGTCCGATATCGTCAGGCGCCTGAAGTTCCATCTCGTAATGATTTGCGGGAAGTCCATCCGGTGGCAAAGCGTAAACCGACAAGTCGCTTTCCCTCAGCCGCCAGGTCAAGGTGGCCAGCATCATTCGATCATCCGAAACGATCGCCCGAACGCCCGATTTCATGGCGGCCTCGGTTATGTGATCCCCGAGGGCCACCGGGGCCGTTATCCGGGTGAACACCGACTCCCCCCTGAACTGAACGGTTTCGGGCGCCATGGTCGCGGCGGGAACCAGAGCGGCGCAGATCAGGTTTAATGCAAGGCCGAGTTTCGCGAGCCGCGGCCAATGTAGCAGGCACCAGGGAACGGCGAGAACGGAGGCGGCGACAAAGGCGGGTGCGGCCCAATTGCCGTTTGCTTTTCGAATCAACGCCTGAAGCGTCACCCCGGTAAAAATGCCGACCGTTAGAAGAACCGGCAGCCAGTTGCCGCGCCGAACTGCCTGACGGATCGCAGGTATCAGGGCGGCTGCGAATATCGGACCGAACGCCACGATCTGAATGACGAGAAACTCGCCCGCCCCCGACCAGTTCCAGGCCACTCCCTTCCAGCCTGCATTGTCTGCCGTGTGGCTGAAGGTGACGAACCCCTGTTTCGCATTCCAGATCAGGTTCGGCGAGGCGAGCGTGAGCCCGAGGAGGATGGCCAGAAAGATGGCGCGCCTGACATGTCGATCCCGTGTCACCAACGACATGACGATCAGGCCGAAGAGAGAATAGACCATCGCATATTTGGCAAGCAGACCCAGACCGAGCGTGGTTCCCAATGTCAGCGTCCAGCCGACGGAGGATGGAGCGTCACGGAGCTTGATCCAGGCGAACAGC
>JBCCVK010000090.1:0-8170 GCA_039195495.1 Pseudomonadota bacterium | reverse complement strand
GCCCGATTTCGGGCAGGCCTGTCTGGTTCTGTTCACCTGGGGCGTGATGTATTTCGTCGCTGGTGCGCCGATCATCCTGCTTGCGTTTATGGCCGGGCTTGTCGTGCTCACGGGCGTGATCGCATACGATAACTCAGACCATTTCGCGCGCCGTATCGACGGATTCCTGTCGCCCGAGATCGACCCGAGGACTCAACTCGGATACGCCGCGAACGCCATCCGTGAAGGGGGGTTCTTCGGTGTGGGGGTTGGTGAGGGGACCGTCAAATGGTCATTGCCCGACGCGCATACCGATTTCATCATCGCGGTTGCGGCCGAGGAATACGGGCTGGTCCTTGTCCTGATCATCATCTTTCTCTATGCGGTCATCACCACCCGGTCTTTTCTGCGGTTGATCCGCGAACGGGATATGTTCGCGCGGCTGGCCGGGACGGGCTTGGTTTGTCTTTTCGGTCTGCAAGCCTTCATCAATATGGGCGTTGCGGTACGTATTCTGCCCGCGAAAGGCATGACTTTGCCCTTCGTCAGCTATGGCGGATCGAGTCTGATTGCCGGAGGTATCGCCGTCGGGATGCTTTTGGCGTTCACCCGCACCCGGCCACAGGGTGAGCTTGGGGACATTCTTCTTTCCCGAGGGAGATAGAGCGATGGCAGACAATCGGCCATTGATGGTCATCGCCGCGGGCGGTACGGGCGGGCATATGTTTCCAGCCCAGGCCCTGGCGGAGGCGATGACCCGCAAGGGGTGGCGGGTGAAGCTTTCCACCGACGTCCGCGGGGGGCGTTACACCGGCGGTTTTCCCCATATGGTAGAGGTCGAGCAACGCGCCTCGGCCACGTTCGCCCGCGGTGGCGCTCTGGCCAGGGCGCTGGTGCCGGCGCGCATCATGGGGGGGGTGTTCGCGGCGGCGCTGAGAATGTTGCGCGAAGAGCCCGACATGGTGGTGGGGTTCGGCGGATATCCCTCCATCCCGGCGATGGGTGCGGCATGGCTGTTGCGCCGTCCGCGCATGCTGCACGAGCAGAACGGCGTCCTCGGCCGTGTCAATCGGTTCTTCTCCAGGCGGGTGAATGCGGTGGCCTGCGGTGCTTGGCCCACCACGTTGCCCAGGGGGGTCGAGGGGATCTTTACCGGAAATCCTGCCCGAGCGGTGGTGCTGAAGCGGCATGGGGCACCTTATATCCCGCCGGGGGACTATCCCATGAGCCTCGTGGTGATCGGCGGTTCCCAAGGTGCGCGGATACTCGGCGATATCGTGCCGGAAGCGGTCTCGATGCTGCCGGAGGTGGTCAAATCCAACTTGCGCGTCGCCCATCAGGCGCGCGCAGAGGATGAAATGACAGTGCGGGCGCGATATGCCGCGCTTGGAATAGACGCCGAGGTAAAACCCTTTTTTAATGATGTGCCGCGCCGATTTTCCGAAGCGCAGTTGGTTATCAGTCGTTCTGGCGCGTCATCGATCGTGGATCTTACCATAATCGGACGGCCGGCGATTCTCATTCCCTTCGCGGCCGCCACATCGGATCATCAGACGGCCAACGCCAAGGCGATGGTCGAAGGTGGCGCGGCGATCCTGGTTCCCGAATCGCAAGCGACGCCGAAGGCTTTGTCCGAACAGATCGAAATGGTTTTGACCAATCCCGACGGTGCCGCCAAGATGGCCCGTGCCGCGCTGGCGCTGGGGCGGCCCGATGCCACCGAGCGATTGGTTGACATGGTCGAAATCCTGACCGCGAAAGGGGGAATACCATGAGCGCTGCCACCAAGTTGCCTGCTCAATTGGGTCCCATTCATTTCGTGGGGATCGGCGGGATCGGCATGTCGGGGATTGCCGAGGTGCTTTTGAACCATGGCTACGCCATACAGGGATCCGACTTGAAAGTCGACGGGATCGCCGCCCGGCTCAGGCATTTGGGCGCCACGATCTTCGAGGGTCAGCGGGCCGGGAACCTGGATGGCGCCGAGGTGGTCGTGATTTCGTCCGCCATCAAGCCCGGCAATCCGGAACTGGACGAAGCCCGGGCCCGTGGTCTGCCCGTCGTGCGCCGTGCCGAGATGCTGGCAGAGCTGATGCGGCTGAAATCGAACGTCGCGGTGGCGGGCACGCATGGCAAGACCACCACGACCACGATGGTCGCCTCGCTTTTGGACGCGGGAGGGATCGACCCGACCGTCATCAATGGCGGGATCATTCACGCCTACGGTTCCAACGCGCGCATGGGAAAGGGCGAGTGGATGGTGGTGGAGGCCGATGAAAGCGACGGCACGTTCAACCGTCTTCCCGCGACCATTGCGATCGTCACCAATATCGATCCCGAACACATGGAGCACTGGGGGAATTTGGACGCGCTGCGAAAGGGCTTCTTGGATTTCGTATCGAACATTCCGTTCTATGGTCTGGCGGTCTGCTGCACGGATCATCCCGAGGTGCGGGCCCTCGTGGACAAGATCACCGATCGCAGGGTGATGACGTTTGGTTTCAACGCGCACGCGGATGTGCGCGCGGCCAATCTGACCTATGAAAATGGGATGGCGCATTTCGACGTTGCATTGCGGGTTGAAAACAAGGTCATCGAAGGTTGCACGTTGCCGATGCCCGGCGATCACAATGTCTCCAACGCGCTGAGCGCGATTGCGGTGGCGCGTCATCTGGGCATGAAGATGGACGAGATTCGCGCGGCCTTGGCGAATTTCAGCGGGGTCAACCGCCGCTTCACCAAGGTGGGGGAAGTCGGTGATGTGACGGTCATCGACGATTACGCTCACCATCCGGTGGAAATCGCGGCCGTTCTGAAAGCTGCGCGGCAGATCGCCGGCGGTCGGGTGATCGCCGTGCACCAGCCGCATCGATATACCCGCTTGCACGCGCTTTTCCAGGATTTCTGCACCTGTTTCGACGATGCCGATATGGTTGCCGTCACCGATGTCCATGCTGCGGGTGAAGAACCCATCCCGGGGGCCAGCCGGGATAACTTGGTCGCGGGGTTGATCCGTCAGGGCCACCGTCATGTCCGGTCGATCGGGGGCGCGGACGATCTGGAGCGACTGGTGCGGGAACAGGCCGGTCCGGGCGATATGGTCGTTTGTATGGGGGCCGGTACGATCGGCGCCTGGGCCAACGACCTGCCGATTCGGCTGAGCCGAACCGCCGCTTGATGAGCGGTCGGGCGGTTTTGGTTCGGGATCAAGCGGGTCCGGACCTGCACACCGGGATCATCACATCGATCCGGAGGTCATGAAAAAGAGGAAAACCGCATGAGCAGACCCATTTCGACGGATTTGCCGTTCGGACGCCTGGAGAAACCGCTGGACATGGGGGCGCTTCGATGATCTTGCCGCGGGTGCGCGGAACGCTGATCCCGCACTACCCTTTGGCCGAGTTGACCTGGTTGCGCGTGGGCGGACCCGCGGATGCGCTCTTCCAGCCTGCCGATCTGGAAGATCTGCGACGGTTCATGGCCGTCCTGGACCCGGACATATCCGTCTTTCCGATCGGTGTCGGTTCGAACTTGATCGTGCGCGATGGTGGTGTGCAGGCCGTCGTGATACGTTTGGGACGCGGGTTCAACGCCGTCGGCATAGACGGACGGCGCGTGACGGCGGGTGCGGGCGCCCTGGACGCGCATGTGGCGCGCAAGGCGGCCGAAAGCGGCGTCGATCTGACCTTCTTGCGCACCATTCCCGGCGCCATCGGCGGTGCGGTGAAAATGAATGCGGGCTGCTACGGCAGTTACATCGCCGATGTTTTCGTCGAAGCCAAGGCGGTGACGCGCGCGGGCGATTTGGTCAGCTTGACGCCCGACATGCTGAATTTCCGTTATCGGCAAAGCGATCTACCCGCCGACTGGGTCCTGGTCGAGGCCACGCTGGAGGGGTCTGGCGGTGATCCCGCGGAATTGGTCGAACGCATGCGGGAGCAACTGGCCAAACGCGCCATGACGCAACCGATCAAGGAACGCAGCGCGGGCAGCACGTTCCGCAATCCGGCGGGCTTTTCCAGTGGCGGCCATGGGGATGACGCGCATGATCTCAAGGCCTGGAAGGTGATCGATGATGCCGGAATGCGCGGTGCCACGCGCGGCGCGGCGCAGATGTCGTTCAAACACCCCAATTTCCTGATCAACAAAGGCGGGGCCACGGCCGCGGAACTGGAAGAATTGGGAGAGGAAGTGCGAAAAAAGGTTTTTCAACACAGCGGAATTGCCCTAGAATGGGAGATCATGCGGGTGGGCACACACACCCGGTGAGGAATGCGAGCGGATAGACGCCAGTCGAAAACAGCCCGACGCGGTTGAACAAGGGCCGGTAAACGGCCCGAGAATGGCATGAGGCAGGGTTATGTCGAGCAGGGCGAACCCAAGGATTGCGGTGCTGATGGGCGGTCCGTCGGCCGAGCGTGAGGTATCTTTGTCCTCGGGACGCGAATGCGCGACGGCGCTTCGCGAAGCGGGTTTCGATATTTGCGAAATCGATGCCGATGGTACCTTGGTTTCCCGGTTGCGCGACAGTGGTGCCGAGATCGTCTTCAATGCGCTTCATGGTCGCTGGGGTGAGGATGGTTGCGTTCAGGGTCTGCTGGAGTGGATCGGACGCCCCTACACCCATTCGGGCGTCTTGGCCTCGGCGCTGGCGATGGACAAGCAGAAGGCGAAGGCGGTTTTCGAGGCTGTCGGCCTGCCGGTCGCTGCGAGTATCGTCGCGCGGAAATCCGACAATTCCGAGCGGCATGTGCTGGTTCCGCCTTATGTGGTGAAACCGGTGAGCGAAGGGTCGTCCATTGGCGTCCACATCGTGCGGGAGACGGCCAATGGCCCGCCTTTTCTTGACGAAAGATTGCCTGATCACCTCATGGTTGAAACCTACGTGCCGGGACGCGAGCTTACCACGACGGTGCTGGACGACCGGGCGCTGACCGTGACCGATATCATCACCGACGACTGGTACGACTACGATGCTAAATATCTGGTGAACGGATCACGTCATGTTCTGCCGGCGGACGTGCCCCGGAACATCTTTGACGCGTGCATGGACTATGCCGTACGGGCGCATCGGGCGCTGGGATGCCGCGGCTTAAGCCGTGCCGATTTTCGCTGGGATGAGCGCAAGGGGCTGGACGGGCTGGTTCTGCTGGAAATCAACACCCAGCCCGGCATGACGCCCACGTCGCTGAGTCCCGAGCAGGCGGCGCATGCGGGGATCGGTTTTGCGGATTTGTGTAGCTGGATGGTGGAGGATGCGTCATGCAGTCGATGACCGCCGATCCCCCTTCGCCCCGCCGCGATCCCGCCCCGTCCAGGACCGCCTATCGTTTGCAGCGCTTGTGGCTGACGCCGGTCTTTCGGGCCCTGATGCGCCAGGGTCTGCCGGTCTTCGTCCTCGTGTTCGGTGGCGGCTGGTTCGTGAGCGATCAGGCCCGTGTCGATGGATTGCTGCTGAGGCTTGCCGATCTGCGCGCCTCGATCGAGGAGCGTCCCGAATTCATGGTCAATGTGATGGCGATCCACGGGGCGTCGGGTGAAGTGACCGAGGATATAAGGGAAATCCTGCCCATCGACTTTCCGGTCACCTCATTCGATCTGGACCTCGAGGCGATGCGTCGAACCGTCGAAGGACTGGATGCGGTCGAGAGCGCTGCGTTGCGAGTCCGGCCCGGAGGCATCCTGGAACTCTCCGTGCGGGAACGCATGCCCGTGGTCGTCTGGCGTCACCCGGACGGGATCGAACTGCTGGATGGTACGGGACATCGTGTCTCGGCCCTGCGCGCCCGGGCCGGGAGGGCGGATTTGCCGCTTATCGCCGGCCGGGGGGGGGATCGGGCCGTGCCGGAGTCCTTGCGCCTTCTGGCTGCGGCGGCTCCCTTGCATGGCTGGGTGCGCGGCCTGATCCGCGTAGGGGAACGGCGCTGGGATCTGGTGCTGACCGGGAACCGGATCATCCGATTGCCCGAAGAGGGGGCGGAGGCCGCGCTTGAGCGCTTGGTGGCGTCGCATCTCGTCCACGATCTGCTGCGCCGGGACGTCACCGTGGTCGATCTGCGTCATTCTGGCCGTCCGACCGTGAGATTGACCCAGGCCGCGATGGCCGAGATGCGCCGCATGAGAGCGTCGCCTGCGGAGGATATTGACCGATGACCGATCTTTATCGCGCGCAGCGTGCGATGCGCCATATGCGCCAGGCGGCGATGCAGAGGGGCGTGATCGCGATTTTGGATGTCGGCACCTGGAAGGTCGGCTGCCTGATACTGCGGTTCGACGGACCCGAGAAATTCCATTCCGACGATGGCGTTAGCTCGATGGCCGGCCAGTCGTCGTTCCGGGTGATCGGCGCGGCGACCACCCGATCGCGCGGGGTGCGCTTCGGTGAGATCGACGCGATGCGAGAGACCGAATGTGCGGTCCGTACCGCGATACAGGCCGCGCAGAAGATGGCCGGCACGCGCGTGGATCACGTGATCGCCTGTTTTGCCGGGGCGGAGCCGCGCAGTCATGGCTTGACGGGATCGATCGGCCTGCAGAACGATGTGGTGCGCGAAAGCGATGTGGCCCGCGTACTGGCCGGCTGCGATGTGCCGGATTTCGGCGAAGGCCGGGAGGTTTTGCATGCCCAACCGGTGAACTTCGCCCTGGACCATCGGGGCGGGTTGAGCGATCCCCGCGGGATGATCGGTAACGCGCTGACCACCGATATGCATGTCCTGACCGTCGAACGCGCGGCCGTTCAGAACCTGATCCATTGCCTCAATCGATGCGATCTCGAGGTGGCGGGTCTGGCAAGCTCGGCTTATGCGGCGGGCATCGCGGCCATGGTCGAGGACGAGCAGGAATTGGGCGGCGTTTGCGTGGATCTGGGCGGCGGGTCGACCGGCCTTTCGATCTTCCTGAAGAAACACATGATCTTCGCCGATACCGTGCGGATGGGCGGGGATCACGTGTCTTTGGATATCTCGAAGGGATTGCAGGTCCCCATCAGCGTGGCCGAGCGGATCAAAACGGTCCATGGCGGCGCGCTGGCGACCGGCATGGACGATCGCGACACGATCGAGATCGGCGGCGATACCGGGGACTGGGATCATGATCGGCGCACGGTGAGCAGGGCCGAGGTGATCGGTATCATACGGCCGCGTCTGGAGGAGATTTTCGAAGAGGTGCGCATGCGTTTGGATATCGCGGGTTTTGATCACCTGCCCAGTCAGCAGATCGTCCTGACCGGGGGGGGCAGCCAGGTCCCGGGCCTCGACGGGCTGGCCAGCCGGATCCTTGGCCGGCAGGTGCGTCTTGGCCGGCCCCTGAGAGTGCAGGGTCTGCCGCAGGCCGCGACCGGTCCGGCATTCGCCGCGGCCGTCGGTCTTTGTCTCTTCGCTACCCATCCCCAGGACGAGTGTTGGGATTTCGATATTCCTGAGGAAGGATATCCGGTGCGGTCACTGCGCCGGGCGGTGAGATGGTTCAGGGACAATTGGTGATCGCTAGATTTCGACGAGGTGGCGAAATCTCGCTGGCGACATCGTGCCCTTTACCATATTTTGTGGCGTTTTGTGTTTTTTTAGTGACCTTTCCGGCGTCGGCCGGTAAGATCGAGAGCAAAGATCAAGACAAGAAGGGTGTATGAGGCGCCCGCGGACAAAAAAGAAACAGGCGGATACAGAGCGATGACATTGAACCTGACAATGCCCGGACAGAATGAGTTGAAACCCCGTATCACCGTGTTCGGCGTTGGCGGGGCCGGCGGCAACGCCGTCAACAATATGATCGAGAAACAGCTGGAAGGCGTCGAATTCGTGGTTGCGAATACCGATGCCCAAGCGTTGCAGCAGACCCATGCCCAGCATCTGGTGCAGATGGGCGTGAAGGTTACCGAGGGTTTGGGCGCGGGCGCGCGCCCTTCCGTCGGCGCGGCCGCCGCCGAGGAAAGCATCGAAGACATCGTCGATCATCTGGCGGGGGCGCATATGTGCTTCATCACCGCCGGTATGGGGGGGGGCACGGGTACGGGCGCCGCGCCCATCATTGCCCAGGCCGCCCGCGAACTGGGCGTTCTGACCGTCGGTGTCGTCACCCAGCCGTTCCAGTTCGAAGGCGCCCAGCGCATGCGCCAGGCCGAAGAGGGCGTGGAAGCCTTGCAGCGGGTCGTCGATACGCTGATCATCATTCCGAACCAGAACCTGTTCCG
>JBCCVK010000089.1:0-8211 GCA_039195495.1 Pseudomonadota bacterium | reverse complement strand
CCGAAATCGCGCAAGCCTATCCTGGCCGATTGACGGTGATGAATGCCGATGCGCGTACCATAGATCCCCTGAAACACCTGACGCCGCCGGTCCGCGTGGTGGCGAATCTTCCCTACAACGTAGGTACCGGACTTCTGGTTCGCTGGCTGACGCCCGACGACTGGCCCCCCTTCTGGGACAGTCTGACATTGATGTTCCAAAAGGAAGTGGCGCAGCGGATCACCGCTCGACCAGGTGGCAAGGCGTATGGCCGTCTGTCGTTGCTGGCGCACTGGCGCACGGATGCGCGCATCGTGATGGATCTGCCGCCACGGGCATTCGCCCCGCCGCCCAAAGTGCACTCGTCCGTCGTGCATCTGACGCGGCTGGACGCTCCGAGGTTTCCAGCCCCCGCCGGAATGTTGTTTCGGGTGGCCGCCGCGGCATTCGGTCAAAGACGTAAGATGATGCGATCCAGCCTCAGAGGAATACGTCCCGATATCGAAGAGCTTTTGTTCAAAGCCGGCATTGATCCCACCGCACGCGCCGAAACCCTGTCCTTGGAGCGGTTTTGCGCATTGGCGCGGGTGATCGAACGGTCGGCCGATTGACCTATTCGGCGGCTTCCGGCGGTGGGCCGACCTCGACCGCTTCCCGTCGCGGCTTTTCCTCTTGCGGCTTGGCCTTCGGTTTGCGCGGTTTGCTGCTGCGCTTGGGCCGGTCGGTCGATTCCGGCGTTTCGACCAATCCGCTGTCCCCCTCATCACCGATGACGCCAAGCTGCCCCCCCGCCTCCGTGACGACGGGTGCAGGACCCTCCTCGATGGGGATTTCCGCACGAATTTCATCCCCGCGATCCCGGTTCTGGCTCTGGCTCTGCGCCTCTTGCTGTTCCTTGCGGATTTCCGCTTCGCGCTGGGCTTCGGCCAGCATCCGCAAATAATGCTCCGCGTGCTGCTGAAAGTTTTCCATCGCGACGGGATCGTTCGACAGCTGCGCGTCACGAGCCATTTGATTATACTTATCGATAATCTGCTGGGGCGTGCCGCGCACCTTGCCTTCAGGGCCGGAACTGTCAAACACGCGGTTGACGATATTGCCCATTGACCGGTTGCGGTTCGACTTCGACCGCGAACGATTTTTTGAAGATCTCATGTTTTCTTGTTTCGCCTGTTTTTGGCAGCGGCTGGAGTGATACGGTGCATCGGTGTGCGGAACCGCTCCGGCGATTCCGGCTTGCGCTATGCCGAGGGGCCGCGAATACGCCCTGCCCGCTCACGCTCGTCAACTAAACACGCGTTTCCGGGGAAAACAAGTGCAAAAGCCTCAACCACCGGCGATTGACACGGATTTACAACGGTCTTCATTCCGCAGGCACGGAGCGCCTCGCCTCGACGATCCGATCACGGCCGTCAAGATCCGTTCGGACACGCACCGCCGTCAATCCCGCGTCTTCGAACAGTCGGGATACCGCCCCCCCCTGCCAGGGAGCGATTTCAACGATTAAACGGCCATCCGGCTCGAGAAATCGGGCCGCTTGCGCCGCGATGACATGGTAGGGGCCAAGCCCGTCACCGCCGGGCGTCAGGGCCAGGGCCGGCTCCCATTGCCGGACATCGGGAGAGAGACGCGGGTATTCACGCTCTGAGACATATGGCGGATTCGAAACGATCAGATCAAAGATGCCGTCAACGGCATCGAACCAGTCCGACACGAACAGAGCGGCCCGATCGACAACACCCAGCGCAGCGCAATTGATCCTGGCCACGTTCAAGGCCGCCTCGGACACGTCCACCCCCGTTCCCAGGGACGAGGTTCGCTCGGATAGAAGCGTCGCAAGGATGCAGCCACTGCCCGTGCCCAGATCGAGAACCCGCCGAACGGCTTCCTCAAGCGCCGCGAGAACGAGAATCTCCGTCTCGGGCCGCGGATCCAGAACGTCGGACGTCACCTTGAACGGCCGGCCGAAGAACAGACGCTGACCGATGATCTGCGCCACCGGTTGCCGCGCGCAACGGGCCGAAATGGCAGCGGCGAACCGGTCCTCGACATCGGGGCCAACCTCATCGCCCAGACATAGCGTCAGCCGGCCGGAACCAAGTCCCGCTGCATGCGCCAGCAATCTGCGCGCATCATGCGCCGGCGTCTCGACACCCGCAGCGCGCAGACGGTCAAGGCCGCTCATCAAAAGGCGGTGCATCGTCACGCGTTCATCTCAGCCAATCGCCGCGCCTGATCATCGGCGATCAGCGCGTCGATCACGGTATCGAGATCTCCCTGCAATGCCTGGTTCAGCTTGTAAATCGTCAGATCGATCCGATGATCGGTGAGGCGCCCCTGGGGAAAGTTGTAGGTGCGGACACGTTCGGATCTGTCACCGCTTCCGACCTGGGCGCGGCGGTCCGCCGCACGCGCGTCATCGGTCCTGCGGCGTTCGAGATCATAGAGCCGGGTCCTGAGGACCCGCATCGCGATCTCACGGTTGCGATGTTGCGATTTCTCCGAACTGGTCACCACGATACCCGTAGGCAGGTGGGTGATCCGCACGGCCGAATCGGTCGTATTGACGTGCTGACCGCCCGCCCCGCTTGCCCGCATCGTGTCGACGCGGATGTCGGCGGGAAAGATCTCCACGTCAACGTCTTCCGCCTGCGGTAAAACGGCAACCGTCGCCGCCGAGGTGTGAATGCGTCCGCCGGACTCGGTTTCGGGCACCCGCTGCACGCGGTGTACGCCGCTTTCGTATTTCAATCGGGCGAAAACACCTTCCCCCCGCACCGAGGCCACCAGTTCTCTCATCCCGCCAAGCTCGGTCTGGCTTTCAGAGATTATCTCGAACTGCCATCCTCTCGTCTCGGCGTAACGCTGGTACATGCGGGCGAGATCACCGGCGAACAACGCCGCCTCCTCCCCGCCGGTGCCGGGCCGGATTTCAAGGATTGCCGGGCGTTCGTCCGCGGCGTCTTTGGGCAAAAGCAGCAATTGCAGGGCATGCTCCGCCACTGAAATCGCCTTCTGCAATCGCTCCACCTCGTCGCCGGCAAGATCGGCCATGTCGGGTTCCGCCAGCATCGCGTGTGCATCGGCCAGTTCGCTTTGCATGCGGCGAAACGCGTTCGCCTGCTCGGCCACGGGCTTCAGCGCCGCATATTCCCGGCTGACGGAGGCGATATCTTCGACGTCGCCATCGGACAGCAGCGCTTCGAGATATTCGAAGCGCTGCGTGATCTGCGTCAGACGTTCGTCGGGTATCATGGGGCCGGATCTGTCGAAAGTTATGGGTTTGGTCAACCCTTCCCGTATGTTATGGTGGGGATCATGTCGCGACTTCTGCTTTGTTTTCTCTGCTTCGCCAACGCGGCCCTGGCCGATGTCGATCAAGGGGGCGGGATGACCGAATGCTACTGCACCGACGGTCAGGGGGCACGGGTCGAACTGGGCCAGACGATCTGCCTTCATGTCGACGGCCGCGCGTTCAGCGCCCGCTGCGAAATGGCGCTGAACAATCCCTTCTGGCGCGAAACCGGCGAGAGCTGCGTGAGTTCATAGCTCTTCGCGCAAGTCCTCGATCCAATTCAGTATCCGCGCCCGGTTCACTCCAAGATCCGAATATCCGTAGACCAGATGACCGTGGACGTGCAGGTTGCCATCCTGAACCCAGATTTGGGTGATATCGGGAAAACCGAAAACCCGCGATCGGGTGACGAAGCTTTGCAGGTCGTTTCCACGCGCGGAGGGCGATGACGCGGCCTTGGTGCGGGCCGTCGCCAGAGCGGTCTCCGCCAGCGCCGCCAGAGACGCCCTCTAGTCCACCGTGATCGGGTGAACCAGCTTGAAACAAACTTTCAGATCGTGATGACCGATTTCCATCGGTCCCGGCCGCGCCGACAGCCGCGCTTCGGGCAACGGGGCGAGACGGATGTAAAACAACCCGAAAACGACCGCCGCGCCCAGAAAGTAAAACCACATCCTCATACCCTTATCTGTTGTCTGCAAGGCGCCTTGGACTGAATGCCCAACATGCGGACATATCGGACGGGCGCCGGCCGACGGCCCCGCCGGGCACCGCAAGCTTCATGGCAAGACCGATGCCGCCGGCGGGTGCGGCGCGGCCGGTCCAGCCTGGCGCCGATAAAATCGCACCGGCTTGGCCATCGCACGGAAACGTCCGCTCAAGACGGACCAGATCGTCATCCCCGGCCAACGGCGCCGGCATCATACGCGCCGCTTGTTCCAAAGATACAGACACATGAGCTCGCTCGCCACATGCGCGCCGGCAATCGCGGTGGCGCCGGTCGGGTCGAACGGCGGCGAAACTTCGACGACATCGCCGCCGATCATGTCGATTCCCGCCAAATCGCGCAAAATCGCAGCGGCCTGCCAGCTGGCGAGCCCCCCCCAGACCGGGGTGCCGGTACCAGGCGCAAAGGCCGGATCCAGCGCATCGATATCGAACGTGACATAGACCGGATGTGCGCCCACCAGTTCCTTCACCCGTGCCGCCGTCCAGGCGGATCCCCGTTCATGAACGGTGCGGGCGTCGATATGCGACACGCCCAGGTAATCATCGCATTCGGTACGGATACCGATCTGCACCGATCGCGCCGGGTGCACGAGACCCGCCTTCACCGCCTTGTACATGAAGGTGCCATGATCGATGCGGGTCATGTCGTCATCGGCCCAAAGATCGGAATGCGCGTCGAACTGGATCACCGACAACGGCCCGTACCGTTCGACATAGGCGCGCAGAATGGGCAATGTGATGAAATGATCCCCCCCGAGCGTCACGGTGCCGACACCTTCGGACAAAATGCGCGCGGCATGTATCTGAAGGGAATCGGGGAAGGACGGCGTATGGGCATAATCGAAAGCCAGATCGCCATAATCGACGATCACGAACTCACTGAGCGGGTCAAAGCCCCAGCCATAAGGCGGGTCACAGGGCTGCAGGCTTGACGCTTCGCGGATCGCACGCGGGCCGAAGCGGGCGCCGGGGCGGTTCGTGACCGCCTGATCGAAGGGCACGCCGGTGATGGCCAGATCCACATCCGTCAGGTCTTTGGTATAGCTGCGCCGCAGAAACGAGACCGCGCCGCCAAAAACGTTCTCATACGCCAACCCGCGTGCATCCTTGCGGGTGAATGCGGCATCGACTTGGTGCTTCGCATCCTCAAGTGCCATGCACGCCTCCTCTACCAAGCCCCGTCGAGCGCATCATTCACTCCACATCCCCACCCTCCGAATGGTGCGCGCATGGGACCGGACCGTTCACCGCGTCAGCGGCGGACGCCGGCCACCAGCCCCCGAAGGCCCGGACCGGCAGCGCCGCCAAGGCCAGACCGCCGATACCACCGGAACCGCTTGCTCAAGGCAGGGGCAGCACCTGCAACGGGCAGGACCGTTTCGGCCGGAACCGAGAGCCTCAGGACGACCGCCATCTTGGTTTCCCCGTTCCGATGCGCCCGCCTGGTGTGTCTTGTGCCCGTTTGTCCCGCCGCGCGCAAGGGTCGTCACCGTCCCTCTCGCCGCGGAAGGAATAACGGGACACCATGCGATACTCCTTCCGCGGGCCGCTGACCGTCCAGATCGCCCGCCAGCCGGGCCAGTCGGTGAAATCATAGGCAGCCCGATAAAGATCGGCAGCGCAGCGATGCACCGCCCCAGGCGTGCGGTGGCGCAATGCGAAACGATGGAAAGAGGCGCCGGTCTCATAGTCCACGACGATGTCGCCGCCCTCCTGCCGCCAGAGATATCGGCGTTCGGCCATCACGGGCGTCAGCCCGGCATAGACGAGTGTTCCCGTCTCTCGATAGAAGAGCCCGCCGCCCCTTACGGAGAAGACCGCCTCGCCCTCCAGAGTTCCGATCGCGTCCGCGCGGCGATCTTCGATCACTCGGACAAGCCGCCATCGTCCCTTGAAGTCGCCGAGACGGCACGGCCCCCCTTCCATTGCGCGCGCCTTTTCCGCCATCGCCGAGACGGCGGGGGCGGCGAAGCTCGGAAGCCGTCCCATACGCGGCCTTCTCATCGTCGCCCAGCGCTTAAAGCGCAGACATGTCGCCCATCCCGCGCATATCCCGGCCGCCTGCCGGCATTCGTCATCGTCTTCTCCACCTTGCCCAGTCGTTTCGAGCAGTCTAAGACGCGCACCGCCTGCACTCAAACCGCAAAAGGGCCATCGCTGCATGCTTTCCCGCTATTCCCGCCCCGAAATGGCCGCCGTCTGGACGCGTGAGACCAAATTCCGCCTCTGGTACGAGATCGAAGCGCATGCCTGCGACGCACAGGCCGATCTGGGCGCGATCCCGCGCGCGAACGCCGAAGCCGTCTGGGCGGCACGGGGCCGCGCTTTCGACATGGCCCGCATCGACGAACTCGAGGCGACGATCAAGCATGACGTGCTCGCCTTTCTGACCCATCTGGCCGAGATCGTCGGCGAGAGGGACGCCCGCTTCGTCCATCGAGGCATGACCAGTTCGGACGTGCTGGACACGGCCTACAATCTCCAACTCACGCGGGCCGCTGACATCCTGATCGCGGACGTCGAGGATCTGCTGGCCGCATTGAAGCGCCGCGCCCTGGAACACAAGGACACGATACGGATCGGGCGCAGCCACGGCATTCATGCCGAACCCACCACGATGGGGCTGACATTCGCCCGTTTCTACGCCGAAATGGACCGTAATCTGACCCGCTTGCGCACCGCGCGGACCGAGATCGCCACAGGCGCGATCAGCGGGGCGGTCGGAACGTTCGCCGATATCGATCCCGCGGTCGAGGCGCATGTATGCGCCAAACTGGGACTGCGGCCGGAACCGATCAGCACTCAGATCATCCCGCGCGACCGGCATGCGGCCTTTTTCGCGACGCTGGGCGTCATCGCCGCGTCGATTGAAAACATCGCCGTTGAAATTCGCCATATGCAGCGCACCGAGGTGCTGGAAGCCGAAGAGGTCTTCTCAAGCGGTCAAAAAGGCTCGTCGGCCATGCCGCATAAGCGCAATCCGGTTCTGGCCGAAAACCTGACCGGCCTCGCGCGTCTCGTGCGCATGACGGTCGTTCCGGCGATGGAGAATGTGGCCCTCTGGCACGAAAGGGACATCAGCCATTCGTCGGTCGAGCGCGCCATCGGTCCCGACGCGACGGGAACGCTCGATTTCGCGCTGACGCGCCTAACCGGTGTGATCGACGGCCTGGTGATCCATCCCGAGAACATGCTGGCCAACATGAACAGGCTCCGCGGCCTCGTGATGAGCCAGAGGATACTGCTGGCGCTGATCCAGGCGGGGATCAGCCGCGAAGACGCCTATCGCCTGGTTCAGCGCAATGCGATGAAAGTCTGGGAGGATGGAAAGGACTTCAAGGACGAGTTGCTCGCCGACGCGGAGGTCGTTGCAGTCCTCGCCCCCGAGGACATCGAGGAGAAATTCGATCCTGCTCATCATGTCAGACATGTCGATACGATCTTCGCGCGGGTTTTCGCCGGGGGCGGGACGACCGATCCCGGTCTCGGGGACAGATCGTGATTTGGCAAAATTCAAAGTCGTGCTAGGCTGCGGGTGACGGAGCGGGAGAGACGGATGAACACGATCCTGGCGGCCACGCGTTGGCAATGCCCCAGCCCTTCACCCCGATGACGGAGGGGCGCGCCCGCGGCTTCGCCGGGCGATCCGTCGCGCGCGCCCGTCGGGCGGCTCCAGGGATGAACGAACGGCCCGGCGGTTGGGTATCGGCACTCTCCGGGTCTTTGTTCATCGGCACGAAAGCTTTTGCCGCGGTCGAGCGTGATGGCCGCGTTCCTCGCGCCCGAAAGACGGGTTTGACCATCGCGTCCGGACCATCCGTCGCCGGGCGGCGCCTGACCACAAGGAGATTTCGATGTTTCGCACGACACTGATCGCCACATTTCTGGCCCCTTCGCTCGCCTTGGCCGCGGGTTCGGACACGTCGACCCCGCCCAAGAGCACGAAGACCACGACCGAATGCGAAGCCGGTCAGATCTATGACACGCGTACCAAGACCTGCGTGGCCGCGAGAGACAGCCGGCTGGATGACGATCAGCGTTATCAAGCGGTCAGAGAACTCGCCTATGCGGGACGTTACCAGCACTCGCTGAAGGTGTTGGCGGCCATGTCCGATCAGAACGATGATCGCGTTCTGACATATTATGGTTTCAACCACCGCCGCGCCGGTCGGGTCGCGCTGGGCATGGAATTCTATCGTAAGGCGCTG
>JBCCVK010000088.1:0-8246 GCA_039195495.1 Pseudomonadota bacterium | reverse complement strand
TCAACGCCGTTGACATCAGCAGCACACTCGTGCTGGTCAGGATCGATCTGAGCATGTTGAACCCTCCTTACAAAAGTTGACTAAATTAATCAGGTTTTTGGCGAGCGAAGCTTAAAGGGCGATAGCGCGCGCGAGTCAAGTGCCAGAATCGTGAATGTCCGGATGCTCGGCCATCGGCAAATGCGGCGCACCAGCGCCTGACAATGCAATGTGGATTTACGCCGAGAGCACGCCTGCCTCGCGGAACGAGGGCTTTGACCGTTGATTGATTTCCAGGTTCGGCAAACCACCGAATCTCAATTCCCGGCGTGCAAGTCTGCCATGGCGGGCAAATCAGATCCCGTCAGAAATGGTCGAACTGCGCCAATGAAACGTATCTTGGAGTAAGTGCCGTGGTGGCGCGTTCGTGCCTTGAAAATGGTACCGCCGCCTAGAATCGTACGGCTATCGCAAAAAGCCAGAAAAGCGGAAATTTCATCTTAAAAACAATATGTTAAGCTACAGCCAATTTTGGCGCCTTTTTGCGCGTGTATCCCGAAATGTATCCCGATTTCAGCCCAAAAATGGTCGGCGCTATTTGTGGTGGGCGTGCCCGCTCAGTCCATGTCCGCTCACTCACCACAAACTCAGTTGGTGCGATCCTGCGCCAGAACGTGATCCGCAAGACCACCAAGCTGATGACGGACAAGGCCAACATCTACAAGGCTGTCGGACGCGAGTTCTTCACTCATGAGAGCGTCGATCACGGCAAGTATGAGTGGAGCCGTGGCACCGTTCACACAAATACGATTGAAGGCTTCTTTTCGATCTTCAAGCGTGGGATGCGCGGTGTGTATCAGCACTGCAAGGAAAAGCACCTACACCGCTATCTTGCCGAATTTGACTTTCGCTACAGCAACCGTCAGGCTCAGAGCATTGGCGACACCGAACGCGCAGACATTGCGCTAACTAGCATCGTCGGTAAGAGACTCACCTACGAAACAGCTCGTATCCAATGACGAAAAAGCCAAAAAGAGAAAGCCAGAAGGAGCAGTCGGCCCGGTTCGAAAAAGCCGTGCAAGACATGATCAACGCTGGCGAACTAAACCCCACAGAGGCGGCTGAAAAGTTTAAGCAGGCAATGGAGAAGATTGCTCGCTCACCTAGCCAAAACTCAGATTAAGGGTGGTCACGTAGTAGGGTCGAACGTTGACCGTTATTACCACTCGGGCACGCCTATTGTCTGCGTTGGGCAATTCAATTGGGTCTAACAAATCATCAGTCTCTACGGTGAGCGATGAAACTTGTTTGTCGTCCTCCATTAACACGAAAAATGGATCTTCTCCCGGCTCCGGAACTTCACTTCCAATCAATTCGTTTGCGCCTTTGGGTTTCCGGAGGGAATCAATCAGTGTCTTGATTCTATTGTCAATATCTCCGGCCTGGATGACGCTTCCAGGCCGATCACGGCGCAAAAACAAAATATCCAACTCGCAAAGCAAATGCCATTCTTCTCGCACGAGCGGTAAGAAACGATAGCCGTTTTCTTGGTAAAGATCGGGAACCAAATCACGCATTAAAATCATCTCATGAGGATTGGGGCCAATGACGGCCCCAGCGCCGGGTGAATGTTCGCCCGATTTCTGCCTGGGGTGCATCTTATGCGTGGTAAGAAATTGGTTAGTATGCCAAAGCCGCTTTAGTTGCCCGTGAAACACCTTCCGAATTTTCTGCTTATGCAGGGCGATTGGGTCTTCTTGACCATTTTCTGGGTCGCGTTGACTTGGTTGCAAAGTTCCATCGTAAATTAAACGAAAGCGCAAAATATCCTCCGCCGGGGGCAACCCTTCCGGCGCGCTCAAATATACGACACGTTGAGGGCTATTCATACGCTAGCCCTCTCTGTCGGGTACGGCAAGTATAATAACGCCCTGTTTGAGCGCACAAGCCAAACAGTCGTTTTTGCCGGCATCCCCGATCCCTCCCCGCAGGGCGAATTGAAGCAGCGCCCTACCCACCGAGTAAGCCGGAGTTCTTCAACACCATCGGCGCAAAGCGGTCACTCAAGTTCGGGCAGCATTTCAGCCCAGGCGTGAGACCAGTCGCGCATGGGCTCGATGAGTTGGAACAACTCCAAACACTGCTCAGTTGCCTCATACCCATCCTTGCCAAGCCAGATCAAATTGGCCTCCCGAAGCTCCTTCAAACGCGTGTTGAGAACACTTGGCGATACCCCGCCACATCTGGCTTCGAGAGCTCGGAAGCTAAGAGGACCATGTTCGCTCACTTGCCAGATGACACCAAGACACCATCGGCGACCAAGAAGATCGAGTAGCGCCATCAGAGGCGCACCACTCTGCGACCCTCGAACAGGTTTGCCGGGGCGTGGAAACGTGGAATTGGTCATCGCTTCGAAATTAGTAGCGTGTCTTGCTTGGATATGCTAGCGCTATTAATATCGTAGCACATGGAGGATGAGATGCCTCAGACAGAGGGCTGCATGGTTGTCGATGCAGTTAAACCAGCCGCGAAATGGATGGTGCTCGTCCACGGGCTCTCACAGGACCATCGGATTTTTGACAGGCAAGTTCGGCGGTTCCGGAATATCTATCGAATACTGCTGATCGACCTTCCCGGGCACGGTGTTTCCTCCAGCAGTCCAGCGCCTTACGGCCTGTCGGAATTTGTGGAACATATCCAAGGATGCATGTCCTCGAATGGCGCGCGCGACGCAGTTTTTTGGGGAACTCATATCGGCGCATCCGCCGGACTTCTTGCTGCTTGTGACGAACCGAAACTCTTCTCAGCCCTTCTGCTTGAATCGCCAGTTTTTCCCGGTCGCGCCTTGCCTTCCGTTTCGCATCTCCTCTCGGAAGTGGCCGCGACAGCCAACAGGCACGGCATGAGCGAGGCGCGCGAGTTGTGGTGGGAGAAAGGACCATGGTTCGATCTTATGCGTTCCGACCCCGAAAGGTTCCGAGCCGCAGAACAGCGGCGCATTATCGCGGATTTCCAAGGTGGTCCCTGGCTGGAGACAGAGCTTGTCTCGACGCCATTCGACTCCGTGGAAAGCAAACTGCGGAAATTGCTTGTTCCAACAATCCTGATCAACGGCGAGCATGATGTGGAAGACTTCGTGCAAGCCGCAGATGCACTGGAAGAACTGATACCGAACACGGCGCGAGTTTCGGTGCCGGGAGGTGGAGGGTTTCCACTTTGGGAACGACCCGATCTGGTCAACGAACTCGCCTCGGAAGCGCTTCGTGATGCACTGAGCACTTGGTAGGGTTGGTCGGCGGTCAGGGTTTTGGCGTGGATGCCAGGCCGGACACGGCGTGCAGCAGGGCCGAATCTCGCCCGCGGACGCACAGACATGAAATGCCCCGCGCGTGGGATCGAACGCAGGGGTCCGGCCCGGTCGAGGGGTGTTCGAAGCAACACCCCCCGCCGCCCCGGATATCTCAGCGGGCCGGATCCAACCGGAAGATCCCCCCCTCGAAATCGTCGTTCAGGACATAAAGACGTCCATCCGGGCCTTGGCGCACCTCACGGACGCGGCCGATGGTACCATCGATGACATATTCGGTGCCCATGACCGCGCCATCATCGTCAAGCATGATCCGGATGAGCGCCTCCTGCACCAACGATCCGGTGAACAGATCACCCGTCCAGTTCGGAAACTCATCGCCCGTATAGAGTTCCAACCCCGAGAGCGCCACCGTCGGTGCGGCGCCCCAGGTGAAGACCGGTTCGACGAAATCGCCGGGCTTCTCCGCGCGCGGGGCATCGCCAATGCCGAAGGTCCGGACGGGCCAGCCGTAATTTCCGCCACTCTCGATGCGGTTCAGCTCTCCGCCGCCAATGCCGCCATGATCCGTCGCCCATATGGCGCCCGTCGCCGGATCGATGGTCAGCCCTTGCGGGTTCTTGAAACCATAGGCGTAGATTGCCGCGGCAGCGCCGACCTTCGGATTGCCGGGCACGGCCGATCCGTCACGCGCGATACGAATGATGGAACCGAGCGTATTCGTGGTGTCCTGCGCGGTCGGCCCTTGGGCATGATCGCCAACGGTGGCCACAAGGTTGCCCTGCGCATCGAAACGCAGCCGCGATCCGAAGCCCTGATCCTGTTCCACCCGCACTTCGGCGGTATGGATCACCCGCAGATCCTCAAGCCCGTCCTCCGTAAGCCGGGCAGCGGCGATCTCCAGCCATCGCAGTTCATCCGCCTTTTGCGAATAGGCGAAGAACACGGTGCGATCGTTGGTGAATTCCGGACTGACCGCGATGTCGAGAAGACCGTCGCGGAAATCGCTCACGATTTCCGGAACGCCGGACAGCGGTTCCGATATGCGACCGGTTTCGTCGACGATACGAATGCGCCCCGGTCGTTCGGTAACGACGATCCGCCCGTCCGGCAGCCAATCGAGTCCCCATGGATGCTCAAGCCCGGACGCCAGTTCCGTCAGCACATAACCGTGCTGAGAGGTGATGATTCCGGTCTGATGCCCGTCGGCCGCGACGATCGCCGGTGACGAAACGCAGACAGCCAGAGCAATTCCCAAAACATTGCGATACATGTGCAAATCCTTGTCCTTCTCTCGAGAGTTTGTGTTGGCCGATATCCGCCGTACAGATAGTTTCAGGCGCATCCCATATGCGCGCGCGCATATCTTTGCGCCGACGGCGAAGCTGGTATTGGGAAAGACACCGGGGAGGGCCGACTTATTCGATGTTTTTTCGACGCCATGTGGAAAAGGAACTGGGTCGACAGATCGTGAACTGCCGCCCGGCGGTCTGGCGATTCGCCCTATCCCTTTCGGGCCGACCCGATATCGCCGACGATCTGGCGCAAGCCACCTACCTCCGCGCGCTGGAGCGCGTCCATCAGTGGCGCCAGGACGGCAGGCTCGAAGCGTGGCTTTTGACAATCTGCCGGTCGATCTGGCTCAACGAGCTACGCGCTCAAAGCATCCGGCAGGCCGGCTGCCTCGCGGCGGCCGAGGCCGGGCGGTTTGCCATGGGGATGGCGGATACAGAGACGAATATTTTCGCATCTGAAGTGTATGCGAAGGTGATGGAACTGCCAGAGGCGCAAAGAGCGACGGTCGAACTGGTCTATGTCGAACAATTCACCTACCGCGAAGCGGCCAGCATCCTCGACGTGCCGATCGGCACGATCATGAGTCGTCTTGCGACGGCACGGGCGGCGCTTCGGCATCTCAACGATGCCGAATGGCCAAAAGCGAAGGGGAAACGGACATGAGCTATTCCGATGACACCATTCGCGCCTATCTGCGATCCGAACTCCCCGACGTCTTGCGGGGGCGGATCGAGGCCGATCTGGAAACGGATCCGGAACTTGAACGCCGTATCGTGGCGCTGGACGATCTGGCGCCGGTCATTGCCGGGACGTTCCGGCAACTCCCCACCCCTGCGCATATGGCCGGGCTCAATGCGGCCGAGCCGGCTGAAGCCGGTGCGCTTCCGCGAAAGCGGGTTGCGGGCGGCTTCGTCGTCGGCCTCGTCGCGGCTTTCTTCGCCGGGTGGTCTTTGCCCGATCGCCGGGATGGATGGCGCATGGCGGTCGCGGATTACCAGGCGCTTTATACGCCTGCAACCGTCGCGCATCTGGATCGAGATCATGAGGCCGTCGCCGCGGACCTTCGGCGTGCCGCCGCCGCCGTCGGCTTGACCGTCCTGCGCGCGCCCGCGCTGGAGGGCTATCGGCTGCGACGCGTTCAAATCCTCGGCCATGGCGGCGACGCGCTGATCCAGATGGTGCTCGTCGGCGACGACGGCATACCGTTGGCGCTTTGCCTGATGCAGGGCGACGACGGACGGCACGGCGCGGCGCGGCTGGCCGGACTGTCCAGCTTCGGATGGGGCGATGGCGCATATCAATTTCTGCTGATCGGCGATATTGCCCAGAACCGTTTGAATCAACTGGCCGCGCAATTGCAGTCGAGCGGTTGGACCGCCTGATCGGGCTTGAGGTCGCAGCCCGGCATTCCGCCATGCGGACCGCGGCAAACCCTCTCGGCGATGCGTCGTCTTTCCGTCGTGAAGGCCGGGCGTTGCACGCTGCGCGTTTCCCGGACCAGGCGGAACGAGAGCGTATGGTTTTTCCGTCGCGCCATGACCGCGTGCCCGCCGCGGTATGACGGTCCCGCCTAGTCGGGCACACCGTCCACGCCCGATCCACCCCAGGGATGACAGCGCGCAAGACGTTTCATCGCCAGCCAGGCCCCCTTGAGACCTCCGTGCTTTCGCAGCGCCTCAAGCGCATAAGCCGAACAGGTGGGATGATAGCGGCAATTGAAGCCGACCCAGGGCGAGAAGACAAGGCGATAAAACTGCACTGGAATTGCGAGAAGACGGGCCAGCGGGGTCATGGGTCAGGCATGCACCTTGCGCAGCGCAATGTCCAGATCGACATGCAACGCAGCGAAGGGACGGGACGCGGTCACCTTGGGACGGCCGATCAGAACGTAATCCCATCCATCCTGCCCACGTTGCGGCAGGATCAGTCGCGCGATCTCCCGCAGGCGGCGCCTTGCGCGGTTGCGGGTCACGGCATTGCCGACTTTTCTGGAACAGGTAAAGCCCACGCGGATCCCGACGGCCGCCTCATCCGTCTTGCGTCGGCGCGCCTGTAACAGAAAGCCCGGTGTGGAGACATGCCGGGCCCGGGCGGCTTTCAGAAAATCGACGCGCCGGGCCAAAATGCCGACCGAGCGAACGAAACACCGTGGCCGACCGCCCTCGGCCGCCTTTTGCCGCATATCGCAAATGCCCGATGACGGCCGTTCACGCACTCAGGGATTTTCGTCCTCGGGTACGCCGCGCGTTCAGGATCTTGCGGCCCGCTTTGGTGGACATGCGCGCACGGAATCCATGGCGCCGTTTGCGCACGCGATTCGACGGTTGAAAGGTGCGTTTCATCGCTCTGCCTCCATTTCGGTCGAGACCCGCGGCCCCGGAGAATTCAGAACCCGGTGCATAGCATCGATCCCGATCGTGTCAATGCGTTTCGAGCGGTGTCATTCGTTTCCGGCCGGAATCGCAGACATCATCCACTCATCTTCAATCATAATTCCATGTCTGCGCATCCGTTGCCGCCGACACGAAGACCGGCAACGCGATCCCCGCCGTCAGCTTGCGCCCATGCCAAAAACGACGAGAACGAGGAAACGCATAGGCGCCGCCACCCTATCCGGAGGGGCCATCCCGATCGGCCTGGTCCGGTCTTCGATGTGGGTTTCAATGCCTCCGGTCAGACCACGTCAGGATTTTGCGTTCAGTTTCTTCTCGATCGCGGCAAGACGCGCCAGAACTTCGTCGCGATAAGCATCGGTGCGTTTACTGTCCTCGGCCTGATGGGCGTCCTGCATAGAGTTCACAATAAGGCCGACCAGAAGATTCACCACGGCAAAGGTGGTGACCATGATGAAAGGCACAAAAAACAGCCAGGCATATGGATATACTTCCATCACCGGTCGCACGATACCCATCGACCAACTTTCCAGAGTCATGATCTGAAAGAGTGAATACGCAGACCGGGCAAGATCACCGAACCAGTCCGGGAAAGCCGCCGCAAACAGTTTCGTCGCCATCACCGCACCGATGTAGAAGATGATTCCCATCAGCAGGAAAACCGACCCCATGCCTGGAAGCGCACTGACGAACCCTTCGACCACCCGGCGCAGCCGTGGCGCCGCGGAGATCACGCGCAGAACCCTGAAAATGCGCAAAGCGCGCAGAACCGAAAACGACTGCGCACCCGGCATGATCGAAATACCAACGATCAGAAAGTCGAAGATATGCCAGCCGCTGTGGAAGAAGCGCAGACGATAGGCGATTATCTTGAGCAGGAGTTCGACGACGAATACGGCCAGACAGGCCGTATCGAGCGCTTTGATCAGACCGCCGAAACGCGACATCAGTTCCGGTGACGTCTCCATTCCCAGCAGAACCGCGTTGAATAGAATGATCCCGATGATGACGTTCTGAACGCTGGGATGGTTCAACCATGCCCGCAGTTTGCCGGTCATCGCTTCGCTTGACATTGCCGTTCCTTGTTCGACGCGGATTTGACAGCGATATGTCGCCTTCGTCGACCGATCGCAAGTCCGGCATGCGGGATGGTTTTTGCGACCATGCGCGCCTTGGCATCCCATTCGGGGGCAACGGTCCCCGATGCCGTCAAATGACCACCGCAAAGCCGCACGGTCACGACATGGCGCATGATCGCCGCGCGGCGCGGC
>JBCCVK010000087.1:0-8278 GCA_039195495.1 Pseudomonadota bacterium | reverse complement strand
GCGCCTCGGACTGGCTGCCGACGGCACCAAGTCTCGGATTGTCCTCGTCCAGCAGCAGTTCATCAACCGTCAATTCGAGATATTCAACCAACGTGGCCTCCTTGAGCGGCCATACCCGGTATAGTATCCCCCCCTAGAACGAGAACCTTATCTTGTTTTCCAGCGGAGTCGAGCCATGCCAGATGGAAAGTGAGGTCAAATATACATCTCCGGTTGAGTGGCGCCCGTAAAAGATCGAGAGCATGTTGCGGATATGCAACGATCCGGAATATGCGGCACGGCGACGTTTTGCGCCCGGGGGCCTGCCCGATACGACCGGACCCGGCGCGCCGGGTCTTGTTTTTCGCGCGCCGCGCCCGGCTTCGAAGCCTTTGCCGCCTTGATATCGTGATCCGCAATCGTCCGAAGACGTTCGGTTTCAGACATGCGAACGGTTTGCCACACTGGAAAGACAACGAGGGTACGCGTAAGAGGAGGTGAAAAGATCAACAAGATCACCGTCATGACCCATGAGATCCGCCCGCGACCCGGGATAATGGACATTGCGCTTTATCAAGGTGGGGCCAGTCAGATCGAGGGCTTTTCCGACGTGGTGAAGCTCAGCGCGAATGAAAATCCTTTCGGGCCGAGCGAGGCCGTGATGGATGCCTTCCGAAAAAGCGTCAATCGGCTTCACCGTTATCCGCAGACCGATCAAGCGGACCTTCGGGCCGCGATCGCGGATGTTCATCGACTGGATGCAGACCGTATCATCTGCGGCGCAGGTTCGGATGAGATCATCTCGTTTCTGTGTCAAGCCTATAGCGGACCGGGAGATGAAGTACTGCATACCGAGCACGGTTTTGCGATGTACCGGATTTCCACCCTCGCGGCGGGGGCGAGACCGGTCGAAGCGCCCGAGCGAACGCGAATGGTCGATGTGGGAGAACTGATCGCACGCCTGAGCGACAAAACACGTCTGGTTTTCATCGCGAATCCGAACAACCCTACCGGTACGATGATCCCGCGCGACGACGTCATGCGCTTGGCCGACAACCTGCCCGCGGGGGCTTTGCTGGTGCTCGACGGTGCATATGCCGAATATGTCGAAGGCTTCGACGGCGGCGCGTCCCTGGTCGACGACCGCCAAAACGTCGTGATGACCCGCACCTTCTCCAAAATCTATGGTCTTGGGGGTCTGCGTATCGGATGGGGATACGGCCCACGGCATGTGATCGAGGTGCTCAACCGCATACGCGGTCCGTTCAACCTTTCCACAACCCAGCTTACCGTTGCCGAGGCTGCGGTACGCGATCAGGCTTACGCTGAAAAATGCCGGAAGCAAAATACGCGAATGCGGTCCTGGCTTGCTAAAGCGCTCGCGGAACTGGGGGTGGCGTCCGATGCGTCTTGCGCAAATTTCATCCTTGCGAGATTCGCCTCCGGGAAAGAGGCCGATGCTTGCGACGCTTATCTGCGATCGGTGGGTATTCTGGTTCGTGCCGTAGCGGATTACAAACTTGCGAATTGTCTGCGTATCACCGTAGGGGACGAGGCGTCCTGCCGCCGCGTGGCGCACGCGATCGGCGAATTCGTGGACCGGCGGGCATGACCCGCATCTATGGGCGCGTAACGCTGATCGGATTGGGATTGATCGCCTCGTCCATTGCCTGGGCAATGCGGCGGGGTGGCGTTGCCGATGAAATTTTCGGATATGCGCGATCCGCCGAAACAAGACGGACCGCGCGCGCGCTGGGATTTTGCGACATCGTAGCCGAAAGCGCGGCCGATGCTGCCCGTGGCGCCGATCTGGTCATCCTGTGCGTTCCCGTGGGCGCGATGGGCACCGTCGCCGCAGAAATCGCATCGGAATTGAAATCCGGCGCCACGGTCAGCGATGTCGGCTCCGTGAAACGGGCGGTCATCGACGCGGTCGCGCCGCGTCTTCCCGATACGGTCCATTTCGTGCCGGGTCATCCGCTTGCCGGAACCGAACATTCCGGCCCCGAAGCCGGCTTCGCCGAATTGTTCGACAACCGCTGGTGCCTGTTGGTCCCGATGGAAGGGACCGCGCCGGAACCCGTTGAAAGGCTTATGAAGTTCTGGAACGCATTGGGCGCGAACGTGGATGTGATGGATGCCTATCACCATGATCTGGTGTTGTCGGTCACCAGCCACACGCCGCATCTGATCGCCTATACGATGGTGGGCGTCGCCGATGATCTGCGCCGCGTCACCGACAGCGAGGTCATCAAATATTCGGCGGCAGGATTTCGCGATTTCACCCGGATCGCCGCAAGCGACCCGATCATGTGGCGCGATGTCTTCTTGACCAATAAGGACGCGACACTGGAAATCCTCGGCCGTTTCACCGAAGAACTCTTCATGCTGCAACGGGCGATCCGTACTGGCGATGGGGATCGCCTGCATGACTATTTCACGCGAACACGCGCGATCAGACGTGGTATTATCGAAGCGGGACAGGATACGGATGCCCCTGATTTCGGACGGGGTTCGAAAAAAACGATGGGATAAGCGAAATGCGTTTGGCACGCTGGGCCGGAAGCTGTGTGATCATTCTTTCCTTGACGCAATCCGTCATCGCCGGTGCGCCGCGCATATCGGACCGGCCGATACCGCGCGCCGAACCTGAAATGCACTCAAAACCCGTGACTGCGCCCGCTTACCCTCAGACCGATATCCGGCCCGTTCCGCGCCCGTCACCCTCGTCGACGCCGCTGCGGTTCGATCAGACCACGCATCCAAGGGCCACGCCCCCGACACGAGAGACCTTGGTTTTGGCCTTTCCGATTTTTCGTTCACCGCGTCCTGCAAAGCGCCCCCATGACTTTCAGCGGCTGTTCCGCGAAGCGGGCGCGCAGGCATCGGGGACAGCGCGTGACGGCATCATTTGCGGAGATCCTTCGATCAAAGGCCATGTCACGACGCCCGTTCAGGGGCCGATTGCCGGTTGCGGCATCGTCGATCCGGTGCGTGTGACCTCGGTCGCCGGCGTCGCGCTCAGCACGGCCTCGATGATGAATTGCCAGACCGCCAGGGCCTTGCGGCGCTGGGTGGAGGCCGGCGCGAAGCCGGCCGTCGGCCAACTGGGGGGCGGTATATCGGGTCTGAAGGTCGCGGCGCATTATTCCTGCCGGACGAGGAACAACCGCCCCGGCGCCAGGATTTCGGAGCATGGCAAGGGAAACGCCATCGATATCTCCGCCATTCAGCTGAAAAACGGCAGATCGCTGACCGTGTTGGACGGTTGGCGGAAACCCGGCGAAGCGCATCTGCTGAAACGTATGCACAAGGCTGCTTGCGGGCCTTTCGGTACGGTGCTCGGACCAGATGCCGACGTCTATCATCAAGACCACTTCCATTTCGACACGGCGGATCATCGGAGCGGTCCCTATTGCCGGTGATCAGCGCAAACGAAACACTGGCGCGGGACCAAGTGGAATCGGGCCCAGGATTACGCGGCCGTGGCGGAAAGTCAGATCCGCGTCCAAAGCGTCCGGATCGCCGGACAGTCCCGCAAGAAATCCAAGCGCATTCTCAATGGCGGGGGCGAGGTCGCGGGGCACCGAACCGGCATTCACCGCCAGACGCAAGATCTCTCGCCAGTTTTTCACCCTCAAGGTAATGGTGCCCTGCGCCAGTCCGGTGCGATCGACCGTCAATCGCCCAGCGGCACGCAGTTCGAGATCCCCCCAGACCGCGCGCATATCCTCGAGCTGGACGAACGTGGGTTGGGGACGGCGATCTTCGATCGCATGCCGATCCCAGGGGGCATCGAAACCGATCACGGTATCCAGTTGCAAGGTCTCGACACGTCCGGGCAGACGCCCGGTCGGATCAAGTATCTCGAGAACGGGTTCGGAAAGATGGAAACGCCCGGCCCGAAACGCAATGTCGTGGGACATCGGCATGCCCTCGGTCGGACGCGTGGCGAATTGGCCGGTCTCGAGAGACGCCCCCCATCCCCGATCCGAGGAAATCCGCATATCGCGGATGACGATATTGCTGCGCTTCAAAACCAGGTCGGTATCGGCTTCGAACACCATGCTGCCTTGCATTTCAGCCGCGGCGACGGTCAATTTCCCCCCCGGAGAGGACAGGATCTGAGTGCCGGGCCATATTGCGATGATATGATTGGGTCTGTAGCTCAGCATCAGGATCTTGAAGAACGGCGCCGTCCAGGCGAGCCCCTTATCGGGATCCGCGAACCGCACATCCGACAGGGTCATGTCGAAACGGTTGGGAAACCCGGCCACATTCACGCCGGCTTCCGCAACCCAACCTTCTTCGCGCCGCGCTTCCAGCCAGGTCTCGGCGTTTCTGTCCATCATATATGAACCGATCCACCAATATCCGCTCCAGAGCGCCGCGGCCAGCACCGCAATGAAGATCAAAAGCCGCATCCAGACCTCTTTTCCTGGCCATCGGGGTAGTGTTTACAGAGCGGGCGGTAAGAGGACCAGAACAATGGACCATTCCCTTTGGGTTTTTGGCTATGGATCGTTGATGTGGAATCCGGGATTTCCGATCTCGGAGAGTGTCTTGGCACGGCTGCAAGGCTATCACCGCTCCTTTTGCATGCGCTCGATCCACCATAGGGGAACCGAAACCGAACCGGGGCTCGTACTGGCGCTGGATATGCTGTCGAGCAGTGCCTGTGACGGTATCGCGTTCCAAGTCACGCCTGGTCAGGAGGAGGAAACGCTTGCCTATTTGAGGGACCGAGAATTGGTTTCGGCAGCGTATGACGAGTGTTTCGTGACGCTCGACTTGACGGATGGACGGCGCGTTCGCGCGCTCACCTATGTCATCAATGCGCAGCATGAGCAATATTGCGGTCGCTTGCCTTTGGAAGAACAGGCGCGGATCATCGCGCACGCCGTCGGCGGTCGAGGCCCCAATGCCGAATATCTTTTCAACACGGCCAGCTTCATGGCCGGCCTCGGATTGCACGATCCCGATCTGGAATGGCTTTCGAACCGGGTTCGCGCCCTCAGGAATACATGACCCCGCAAAACCCCGGAAGCGGCGGCGGACACAAATGGTTGGCAGCGGACATGCCATAACCTAAGGTCCGATTAACAAAAACACGCGTCAGGACCCATACGCATGGACCGACCCGACTCAGAGGCCGAGCCGCAATTTGCCCTGCCGATTCGTCAAGTGACGTTGATGCTGAGCGTCATCGGCCTGGTCGCTGTCGGTGCGTTTTTCGCGCTGGAAACGGTGCGCCCGGTGATCGAGGCGAACCTTTACCTAAACGGTGTCATCATCGGCGTATTTTTTCTGGGCGTTCTTGCCTGTTTCTGGCAGGTGCTGCAGTTGATCAATTCGGTTCGCTGGATCAAGGGGCATGCCACGCAACGGCCGGGTCATCACATGGTGCAGGCCCCGCGGCTGCTGGCGTCAATGGCGGCGTTGCTGCGATCAAGGGGCGCCCGGATGCAAATCAGCGCGACATCGTCCCGCTCGATCCTTGACTCGGTCGCCACCCGGATCGACGAGGCGCGGGACATAACCCGATACATCGTGAATCTGTTGATCTTTCTCGGTCTTTTGGGAACCTTCTATGGTCTCGCCACGACCGTTCCCGCCGTGGTCGAGACGATCCGGTCGCTGGCGCCGCAGGACGGTGACGGCAGTATCGACATTTTCAGCCGTCTGATGGAAGGACTCGAGGCACAATTAGGGGGAATGGGGACGGCCTTCTCTTCGTCCCTGCTCGGACTGGCGGGATCGCTCGTCGTCGGATTGCTGGAGCTTTTCGCCAGTCACGGCCAGAATCGATTTTATCGCGAGCTCGAGGATTGGCTTTCCACCATCACCCGGCTTGGCGTGGCCGCCGGAGACAGCGACGGCACGGCCGGCGATCAGGGCGTCATCGCCGCCGTGCTGGATCAAATGGCAGAGCGGATAGAATCCGTGCAAAGACTGCTCGTTCAGGCCGATCAGCAACGCAGCGCGTCGGATGCGAGAATCGCGGAATTGTCCCAATCCATCAAGACGCTTGCCGAGGCCATGAGCCGGGACGATGCTGCGGCCGGCGTCTCGGCGACAAACCGTCTCGTGGACAGCCAGGAGCGATTGATCGCGGCGATGGAACAGCGCATGCCCGAGGAACATATGGATGCCGAAAATCGGATGCGCCTGCGATCGATCGACGTTCAGCTCCTGCGGATTCTTGAGGAAATGTCCGCCGGCCGCCAGGAAATGATATCGGATCTGCGGAGGGATATCGACGCGTTGAGCAGGGCCGTCCGAAGTTTTGCCGGTGCGCGAAGATCATCGAAAGGGTAGGTCATGGCGCTGACAAGACGGGCCAATCAAAGGGTCTCGAACAGCATATGGCCGGGCTTCGTCGATGCGATGACCGCCCTTCTTCTGGTGTTGATGTTCGTGCTGACGATCTTCATGATCGTGCAGTTCATGCTACGTGAGACGATCACCAGCCAGGATACCGAACTTGACCAGTTGAGCGCCCAGGTCGCCTCGCTCGCTCAGGCATTGGGGCTGGAACAGGAACGTAACTTTCAGCTCGAGACCGAGGTGAATACACTGGGCGGAGCCCTGGACGAGGCCCGGTCGCTGACGCGGGTGCAGCGGCGTCTGATCGACACGCTGACCGCCCAGGCCGAAGAGCAGACCGCCCGCCTTGCATCCTTCGAAGAACAGGTCGCCGGCCTGCTGGCGGCCCAGGCCGACGCCGAGACCCGAATTGCAGGGCTGTTGACCCGAAACGAGGATGCCGAAGGGCAAATCGCAAACCTGCTGTCGCTCAACGACACCGCCGATGCCCGGATTGCCGAACTGACGACCCAGCGCACGGCACAACAAGAGAGGATCGAGGGTCTCGTTGCGCGAATCGCCGATATCGAGAAAGCCAATGCGCGGCTTGTCACCGAACAAGAGGCATTGCAGCTGGCGCTGGCGCGCGCGCGGACGGAGATCAGCGAAAGTGTCGAAAACGCCAGATTGGCCGCGGCGCGGCGCGAGGCGTTGGAAGCGCTGATCGCCGATCTGCGATCGACCGCCGAGAACGTCGAACTTTCCATGCAACAGACGCTTGCGCAATTGGAGGCGCGCACGAGCGAAACAAAGTCTCTGACGGCGGCGATCGATGACTTGCGCGGTGAGATGTCGGTATTGGAAGCCGCCCTGCTGGACGCGCAGCGTTCGGATGCGGAGGCGACCATACGCATTACAGAGCTTTCGAACGATCTTGAAGCGGCATACGCACGTCTGCTGGAAACGGAAACTCTGTTGACCGGTACGCAAGAGGCGTTGAGCACACAAGAAAAGGCAAAGCTCGAACAGACCGTCTTGGTCGAGGAATTGCGCCAACGTTTGTCCGAAGCCGAGACCCGGCTGACGGCCGAGGAAAAAGCACGGCTGGCGGAGCTGGCCGCGACGGAGATCCTGCGTCGGCGGCTGGAGAGCGCAGAGACAGCGCTGGACGAACGCGAGCAGGAGCGGCTGGCCGAAGCCGCCGCGGCGGAAGCCTTGCGCGCGCGTCTGAGACGGGCGGATGACGAATTAACGGCCATGTCCTTAGCTCTGGAAGACCGGAGACGGGAGGCCGAGGAGACATTGACGCTCCTGGCGGCGGCCAATGCCGCGCGCGCGGATCTGAACGAGAAGCTCTCAGCAGCGCTCGTCTCGCTGGCACGCGCGGAAAAGCAAACGGTCGATGCGCGAACCGATGCGGATGAGCAAGCGCGGCGTCTTGCCCGGTTGGAAGCGGAAAACGAGGCTCTGCGCACGACTTTGGGGCAAAGTCGGGCAGCGTTGGAAGAGCGCGTGGCCGCAGCCCTGGCGGACCAGTTGGCGGCCGAGAAAGACGCGGCAGACCGTCTTTCCGAGGCCGAACGCCAGGCCGTTCTTCTGGCCGAGGCCAGCGCGGCGCTGAATGATGCGAAAGCCCGCTCGGCCTCGGCGGAACGGAAATTGGCGTTGTTGAACGAACAGACCGAAGCCTTGCGAACGCGACTGGCATCACTTGAGGCACTGCTCGACGATGCGGTCGCGCGGGATGCGGCCAGACAGGTACAGCTCCAAACCCTGAGTGCACGGTTGAACGTGGCGCTGGCCCAGACCGCAGCCGAACAGCGCCGCCGCGCGGAATTGGAAGAGGCGGAACGCAAGCGGCTGGAAGCGGAAACGAAGGATCTGGAGAAATTCCGATCCGAGTTCTTTGGCCAATTGCGTGACATCTTCGCGGGTATCGATGGGGTGAGAATCGTCGGTGATCGTTTCGTCTTGTCCTCGGAGGTTCTGTTTC
>JBCCVK010000086.1:0-8291 GCA_039195495.1 Pseudomonadota bacterium | reverse complement strand
GTCGTGCCGGTTCCGAAATTCCTTGGAAGATGATGAATTGCACCTATTCTATCGGTCCCCAACCGGGATACAAGCGCCTCGAACACCAGCATCACGAAAAGGTGGCACGATATGTCGGAAATCGCCACGATGGGTCAACGCCGCTTCGGGCGTTTCAATTGGCTCGGGACTTGGACGCTGATCAAGCGCGAAACGCTCCGGTTCCTGATCGTCTGGACGCAAACGCTGCTGGCGCCGGTGGTGACGGCGGGTTTGTTTCTGGCGATCTTCACCTTGGCCATCGGGCCGGGCCGGGCCGGGGTCATGGGAGTGCCCTTCGCCAATTTCCTGATGCCCGGCATCCTGATGATGACGGTGATCCAGAATGCTTTTGCCAACACCTCCTCCTCGATCGTGATCGCCAAGGTACAGGGCAACATCGTCGACACGCTGATGCCGCCGCTGTCCGCCGGAGAATTGGTCACGGGATATATCGTGGGCGGTGTCCTGCGCGGTCTTGTGGTGGCGGGCACCATCGCATTCCTGATGTGGCTGGTTCTGGGGCAGGGGATCGCCCATCCGGCATGGGGCCTCGCCTTCGTCGTGACGGGGTCGACGCTGCTCGGGGCGCTGGGGATCGTAGCGGCCATTTTCGCCAACAAGTTCGATCAGATGGCCGCGATTACCAATTTCATCGTCACGCCTTTGAGTTTTCTTTCCGGCACCTTCTATTCGATCGAAGCGCTGCCGCCGGCGTTGCAGACGGTGACCCGCCTGAACCCGGTCTTTTATCTGATCGACGGGGGCCGTTACGGGATCCTGGGGGTTTCGGACAGCGCGCCTTGGCTGGGTCTGATCGTGTGCCTCGGAACGACGATCGCCGTATTGGCGTTGTGCTGGTACTGGTTTCGCATCGGGTACCGGTTGAAGGCGTGAGCTTGGAAGCGCGGTCGAAATCCACGTGACCGAGCCCGCGGCTCGCTCACCCGGCATCGGTCCAACGGGCCTCGAACCGGTCCGCCCCTTATGACGACGGCCCTTCTGTGCGTATCGGCAAGAGCGGCGCGTGGTCCGGGAGGATGTCGGGACGGCGATGCGATTTGGTTCCCTTCCCATCATCGAAGCCCCGGCGTGAGAGCTTGAGCGACAACTTCAGCCTTAATTTCACGAGTGGGGCGATCACCGATTTCGATGGCTTTCCGGGCATGGCTCGCAGGGTCTGGGTCAAGCGTCTCGGTATGGCCGCGCAGACCGGCCGCGGCCGTTTCGGTCCGTATCGCCGTATCCGGCAGCCTCGCAACCGCAAGGACGCGGCGGACCGTGACGTCCGTCGTGAAGCGCCACTTGTCCGGCGAGACACGCAGTTTGAGCGGACAGGACCGTCGCTGGGGCGAAATCCGGCGCCGGCAGCGCCGCGGAAGGCACCGCGGACGGAGTGGCGAAACAGACCCCGGAGTTGGAGCCGAGATCCCGTGTCGAAGATCAGCCACCGCCCGGTCCGGCTGCCATCGTTCGGACAGGGCAGCCGAACGATCGGTCTGAATCCCTTCCCGGTTCTTCGATGAAGCACGTCGATTGTCAGCCAGACATCTCGCCGAATGTTCTCTTGAATTCCACCTCGCCCGGGGCGGTGAAATGTACGGCGCGGGCGCTATCGTCGCGCTTGCCCATCCCAACTCTTCAAACCGGCTCAGCAAAGCGCGACCAAGGCTGCCTGCCAAATGCGATCGGCGCCCGCTCCAGTCCAGACACTCTCGGCACCGCGGCGAGCGCCTGCCCCGAAGGGCATGCAGGTCGATGCCCGATCGTTCCATCAGCGCCGCGCCGCTGTTCGATAGCCTAATTTCATCCCCGTTCGGATGCAGGTGACCCTGGCCGACGAGGGGGTCGAACATCTGCGTTCCCATGTCGCCAGCGAGATGGTCGTAGCGGACGCGAGCCTTTCTCAGCGCATCCTCCCTTGGCCCGGTACGGATACGCATGTATCCCACACCGGCGGCCACGCCCATGAGGCTTTCCAACAGATGCGCCACATCGGCTGTGGTCGGCGAAAAATACCTATGCCGAGCCCGTTTACGATCACCTTCGCCAGACGACTCGAAGCGGTCTGCGGGCCGACTCCTGCTTCCCGTGCGAGTTCCGTGGCGGTGAGAGCCTTACCATTCATGAGCGCGGCCAGCATGTTCGCCCGCGCCGGATCGCCGATAAGCGCGGCGACACCCGCTATATCCGGGCCTTCTTTCATGGTTCGATCCCAATCGATCACCGCCGGTCAGATCGGCCCCCTTGCTGAACCGAAGGCAGCCACACAAGATCCCATGGTGACGTTCTCGCCCGACGATGGTGAGCGTTCCACACGCTCATCGGCGGGGAACTGCGGTCAGCCATCGATGCGTTCGCATGCCAGGCGAGAATGCGTCGATATTCAGCTCAGCGCCGACAAGGCCAGGCCCGCCGCCGCACAGACCACCAGCGTCTCGAGCACCGAGCGGCGCCAGTGCACAAGCAGGATGGCGGAGATACCGGCAAGAATCGGGACGCGCCAATTCAAGGTATCGAGGGCCGGAACCCATGGTCGCATCGGGCCGATCTCCGGCCGCGACAAGTCCTCGAAGGCAACTTGAAGCGCGAACCACAAGGCAAGATTCAGAATGACCCCCACCACCGTTGCGGTGATCGCCTTGAGCGCGCCGTGCAGACGCGGCATCGCGCGCAGCCTTTCGATGTAGGGCGCGCCCACGAATATCCAGAGAAAGCAGGGCGCGAAAGTGACCCAGAGCGTGACGGCGGCGCCCGCCACCCCCATCCACGGCGACAGCCCGCCGCCGGCCCGCGCCGCGGCGAGAAAGCCCACGAACTCGGTCACCAGGATGAGGGGGCCCGGCGTCGTCTCGGCGAGCCCGAGCGCATCCGCCATTTCCTCTGCCGTCAGCCAGCCGAAGCCTGCGACCGCTTCCTGCGCCATGTAGGCCAGGACCGCGTATGCGCCGCCGAAGGTGACCGTCGCCAGAACCGAGAAGAAGCGCCCGATCTCGCCCAGGACATGTCCGGGCAAAAGGAGGTCCAGCGCGAAAAGCGGCAGCCACCAGATGGCAAGCCAAAGCGCGGCGGTTTGCAAAGTGCCCAGGGCGGAGGGTGTGGGGGATGCCGCGGGCTGCGACGCCACCGAAGGCGCAGTTAGAAACGCACCCGTGAGACCGGCCACGAGGATGACGAATGGAAAAGGCGCGTCGAAGAGAAAGAGCGCGACGAAGGCGAGAAGCGCGATGACCCCGTAGACCGGCGCGGTCAGCGCGCGCCGGGCGACCTTCACAAGCGCCTCGAGCACGATGACCAGCACCGCCGCTTTGATGCCGAGAAACAGCGCCTCGACCAGCGGGACATCGCCGAACCAGGCGTAGAGTCCTGCCAAGAGCAGGATGACACCCGCACCCGGCAGCACGAAGAGCAACCCGGCGAGCAGCCCGCCCAGGGTCCCGTGCAGACGCCACCCGGCATAAGTCGCAAGTTGCATCGCCTCCGGTCCCGGCAAGAGCATGCAAAAGGACAGGGCGTTGAGATAGCCCTCCTCGTTCAGCCATTTCCGTTTCTCAACCAGCTCTCGGTGCATCAGTGAAATCTGCGCCGCTGGGCCACCGAAGGAGAGAAGGCCAATCCGGGCCCAGACCGTGCTTGCCTCGGCGAGCGTCGGATGCGCGGCGGCGCGGTTGGGCACCCCGGTCATCGGTCTGAGGGGACCCGATCGTGGCCCTGGTTAGGTCTGTCCCACGCCCAGCGATACATCGCGTCGTAGGGGAGGATGGCGGCTTCGAGCCGTCGCATGTCATCGTTGAACTGCCGCGAAAGGCCCGTCGGGGCGGCCAGGAGACCGGCAGCCTGGGGGGCCGACGCGTGACGGCCGGGGGGGGTCTGCGGCGCGGATCACGGCCGCAGCACTCGAGAGCGCTGCGCGCTTTGCAACTCGAACGCCCCCGGCATGGTATCGAAGCCGCACCCGTCGCCCCGATGGGTGAAATGCACATTCTCCACGTCGAAGGGCGTCGCGCCGTCTACGGGGCTGGTCGAGATGTCCACGATCACCGGGTATTCGGGCGCACCGATCGGACGAGGTGGATTTGCAACGGTGATTTCATCGGGCGCAGGCATGAGTGGTTCCTTGCATTTCGCGCGCACCAAATGTCCCGCTGGGGAGGCGGTAGGGTTTCGCACGAACTTCAGCCTGAGCCTCACGGGGAGCCGCTCGCTCCCATGAGCGGAGGATCGACAAAATTTTCTGGGATGTCAACGGCCGCCCCCTCCGATCACGGCATGCAGACATGCGCGTTGCCGATCGGTTCCGCCCAGAGCTTGCGAAGCGGATAGAAACGTTTGATATACGTGCAGAAGTCTCCGGTTCGATCAGGGCGTTTTGCGCATCGTGCCCGTTGTGCAACCATGTTTCACAAAATCAGATTTGCACAAGCATCCCGAGGGCGCGCTGATCAAAGGGCATATCAGCCTCGAAGCCAGTATCCGAGCGTTTCCGGTCGGATGACCGCGTCACCCTGGCCCGCAAGGCTTTTCAGCCCTCCGATATTTGCGGTCTCCGGGCTGCAAAGCCTTGCCGCCCTCGGCGCCCATGGGGACGTTTCCGCCTTGCGCCGCCGATCGCATTTATAATTGGCTGCAGCGCGCAAGCCCTGGCGGCCGGTGAGATCGACGAAGGACATTTCGTAAACCAGTTCGCTTCGGGCGCGAAGGAACGCCAGCGGTTGCAATCCCGGTCCGGAGCGTGATCGGGCTTGATTACCGAACGAGAACGCGCAAGAAATCGTTCCGGAAGCCGCCCTGCGAACGATCTCGGATTCACGCTGACGGACAGTTTATGTCGGATGCGCAACAGGACTCACGACCAGAAATGGATAAAGAACAGATGAAAGCAGGGATTTTTGTCACCGCCATCGTTGCAGGTTTGCTGGGAGCGGCGCAATCTGGCGCACAGGACCTGGCAGAGGGTGGAGAACTTTATAAAAAAATGTGCCGGTCCTGTCACGGCCCCAAAGCGCAGGGGATGGCCAGCTTTCCAAAACTCGCGGGAAGCACCTTAGAGCACCTCACGATGCGGCTTGAGCAGTATCGCGCGGGCGAAAAGATTGGGCCGAACACACCCTTGATGGCACCGAGAGCGGCGAATTTGTCCGATGACGACATCATCAACATCGTGGGCTTTATCGTCACGACTTTTGAATGACGCCGTCGGGAGCGCATTAAGGCGGCCTTGACGCCTCGCAGAACTTAATTCCTGCTCACATTCAAGCGGGTCGAGGGCGGCCCTTGCCCGCACCGTTGCAGGACGTGGATCAAACAGAAGCCGCGTTCGCACCACAAGACGTTGATGTAATTCCGGCTTCAATCTAACATGCGACGGGGCGTTTCACGCAAAAATACAAGATCCTTTCGGGCAGGGCAAACCTAGGGAGAACTCAATGACCAATCGAAGACGTAGTGGATTTTTTTCGTTCATCGCCGGCTCTCTGATGTGCGCGACTCCTTTGATTGCACAAAACACCACCAGTCTCACGCATACGCTCGTGCTGGATGATCTCGAGAACCCTTGGGACATGGCGTTCCTGGATGACGGGACGATGTTTTATACCGAAAAATGCAAAGGTCTTTCCGTGCTCATGCCGTCGGGTGAGGTCAGGGCGCTCCTCGGGATGGGCGGTAGTTCTGGCTATGCGTCAACCGCCGACGACCTGTTCTGTGAAGGCCAGGCAGGTATGATGGGCGTGGCGGTGGATCCGGGCTTCGCGAAAAACCGCCGAATTTATGTCTACTCGACGTCCAAGATGTCCGATCCGCATACCAACCGCCTCATGCGGTTCGTGGTGAGCGACGACTTCGCGAACGTGTCGGATCGCGTCGACATCGTTGATGACGTTCCCTACAAGATGGCGGCGTCCGACCATCCCTTCGGCGGGCCGGGGGCGCACAACGGCGGTCGCGTCCGGTTCAATGCGGGTGACGGGTACCTTTATCTGACGACCGGTGACAATCACAACGAAGACGTTCCGCAAAGCCCGACGCTGATGGGTAGTAAAGTGCTGCGCATCGATACCGACGGAAATGCGGCAGCAGAAAACGCACCGCCGAAAGGGTTCGACAAACGGACATACACTTACGGGCACCGCAATGTTCAGGGCATCGCATTCCATCCGGAAACCAACACGCCGATCGCGGCGGAGCACGGCCCTTGGCATTCGGACGAGATCACGGTTTTGGTGAACGGGGGCAATGCCGGATGGGATCCTCGTCCCAACATGGCGGGCCGTGGCGACTGTCCTGACGATTATTGCGGCTACAGCCCCAACCAGATGGATGGCATGAACCGCTACGAGCGGGCTGCCTTCATGCCAATGACCGACTTCGCCACCTATCCAGACGCGATGCCGCCGATCTGGGACAACAATGGCTGGTCTCAAGGCATTTCATCCGCCGACTTCCTCGTCGGCGATGCCTGGGGTGAATGGAACGGCGCTATGGTGGTCGGTATCATGGGGATCGGCTTTGGCGGGACCCCAATCGGTCAGCGCATCGATGTGATCGAACTTTCGGAAGACGGCATGGCAGTGGTCGATGTGACCGAGATGACCTTGCCCACAGAAATGGAAGCCGGTCGCTTTCGGTCCGTGGTTCTTGGACCCGACGGTAGCCTTTATGCCGCCTTGGACGAGGGAATGATCCACAAGCTTACGCCCTGATCCGGGATCGACCAGACTGCGTCGCCATTTGCCCTCAAAGGCCCCGAGGCTGTAATTTCGGCCAAAAATCGGAACATTCGATGGCGCCGCATCCGAAATGCAAATTCCGTAGGAACTATGCAAGCATGCACGGAGGATGATAAACCACGGAGGATGATAAACGGGCCGCCGCGGCCTGCATATCCGTGCCTGGAGGACCGCCACCAAACGAGGCATCGCACAAGCTGGTGGCGGACCCGCAACCGAAGATGGCTATCTTGGACCGGCCGAAGGCCGGGCTTGGAATGGTTTCATGGTTCTGCGGCCCTCGGGCGCCCTGGCAGAGAGGCGCCTTGGAGAACACCGACAACCGTCTGCGCCGCGGCATGCCTGACGGCTTGCTGAGCGGGATTGCGGCACCTGCTTGATCACAAGCCCGAGAAGAAGCGGCGCAAATCGTCGGCGACGATGTCGGGTTGCTCCCACTCCAGAAAGTGGCCACCGACTTCCGATGTGGTCCAATGGGCAACGGGACCCTGACGCTCGCTCCAGCTTCGCGGCGTCGGGAAGAAATCATTGACGGGCATGAGATATCCAACCGGAACCCGCGGAACGCCCCGGTAGCCTTCCGCCCTTGCAGCCTCGTAGTAGAGCCGCATCGATGAATTGATCGTGCCGGTTACCCAATAGATCGTCAGATTGGTCAGCAGCGTATCGCGGGCAATCACAGTGTAGAGATCGCCGTCGTGGTCCACCCAACGCTCGAATTTCTCGAGAAACCACGATGCAAGACCGGCGGGTGAGTCGTTCAGCGCGAAAGCGATGGTCTGAGGCTTCGACGAATGCAGAGACGCATAGGCCATCTCGGTGAAGATCCACATCTGGGCGTTCTGCACGAAGACTCGTTCCTCCTCGCTCAGATCGTCAGGCAAGGGCTGTTGCAGATACGGGTTGGTTCCCCCGGTATGGGACCCGATGATCGCATCTGGAAAAGACGACACCATGGAAGAGGCCACCCCCGCACCAAGGTCGCTGGAGCGTATCCCGTAGCGCCCGTAGCCGAGGGCGTCGGTCATCAGTCTATGCATCAGTGGCGCCATTGCGGCGGGGCCCATGCCGCGTTTCGACGGGATTTCGGAAAATCCGTAGCCGGGAAGCGACGGGATGACGAGGTGAAAGGCGGGACCGCTCTCGGGCTCGGTCAGACGTGGTGCGATATCGAGCATCTGCACGAAGGACGACGGCCAGCCATGCAGCATCAGAAGGGGAACGGCATCGTCTCTGGACGATCTTGCGTGAACGAAATGCAGCGTGGTTCCATCGATTTCGGCCGTGAAGTGATCGAAAGCGTTAAGCCGCGCCTCTTCCGCCCGCCAATCGTAATCGGATTGCCAGTATCGAATCAGATCGACGAGCGCGTCGGGATTGGTGCCGTAGTCCCAGCCCGCCCCTTCGATTGCATCTGGAAGGCGTGTCTGGGCGAGTCGGGTTTCCAGATCGTCCAGCGCTTCCCGTGGGATATCGATAACGAACCGTTCAACCATGACAGCCTCCTGCGCAGTCGAGGGAATGGGAGCCGAGAGCGCGGCCAGG
>JBCCVK010000085.1:0-8298 GCA_039195495.1 Pseudomonadota bacterium | reverse complement strand
GGAAGAGATAAGCCTCGAACGCATCGGCGGCGGAACCGGGGCCGGCGCGTTTCAGATGCGCTTCGCCACCCGGCGCAAATTCGGTTTCCTCGGCGGTCACACCGCAATAGGGGCAGGTCAGGATCAGCATGTCGGGGTCTCGTTTCGAGGAAGGTACGGACGATGCACGAACGGCGTGGACCGGAAAGGGGCATCATGCGCCCGCCTTCGGCGCAAGGCGTCGCGCATGGGCACGGGCCATGCCGGATTGGCGGTCCCGATTACGGCACGGTCACGGCGGCGTTCCTCGGCCCGCGACGCGAAATCGATCGGCGCCGGTCGGTCGGCGCGGTTTCCGACGAGCGCGAATCCGGTCAATGCGCCACCCCCGCAGCAACGCTTTCATCGATGAAACGGCCCTCGCGGAAGCGGTCGAGGGTGAATGCGGCGGCCAGAGGTCCCGGTTCGCCCCCGGCGACCAGATCGGCCATGGCCCATCCCGAACCGGGGATCGCCTTGAACCCGCCCGTCCCCCATCCGCAGTTGATGAAACAATTCTCCAGGGGCGTTTTCGAGATGATGGGCGAACGGTCACCGGTCATGTCGACGACGCCCCCCCACCAACGCAGCATCTTCAGACGCGAGATGATCGGAAAAGTCTCGATCAGGGCGCGCACCGTCTCTTCAGTGTGATGGAAGCTGCCGCGCTGGGTATAGTTGTTGAACCCGTCCGCGCCGCCGCCGATCACCATCTCACCCTTGTCCGACTGGCTCATGTAGCCATGCACGGTGTTGGCCATGACGACCACGTCCATGCAAGGCTTGATCGGCTCCGAAACCAGGGCCTGAAGCGCGGTGGACTCGATCGGCAGGCGAAACCCGGCCATCCCGGCCAGAATGCCGGAATGCCCCGCCACCACGATGGCCAGCTTGTCGCAGGCGATCTCACCCCGCGAGGTGGCCACGCCCGTCACCCTACCCTCTTGGGAACGGATGCCGGTGACCTCGCATTTCTGAATGATGTCCATGCCCATGTCCGAACACGCGCGGGCATATCCCCATGCCACCGCATCGTGACGCGCGGTGCCGCCGCGGGGTTGCCAGAGAGCGCCGAGCACCGGATAACGCGGCCCGTGGACGTTGATGATCGGGCAAAGCTCCTTGACACGGTCGGGATCGATGAATTCGGTCGCGACACCCTGCAACGCATTGGCATGGGCGGTTCTTCGATAACCGCGCGCCTCGTGATGCGTCTGGGCCAGCATCATCACCCCACGCGGGCTGAACATGACGTTATAGTTCAGATCCTGGCTCATCGTCTCGTACAGGCTGCGCGCTTTCTCATAGATGGCGGCCGAAGGGTCCTGAAGGTAATTCGAGCGGATGATCGTGGTGTTCCGGCCCGTGTTGCCGCCGCCAAGCCAGCCCTTCTCGACGACGGCAACGTTTCTGATCCCGTGGTTCCTGCCGAGATAATAGGCGGTGGCAAGCCCGTGCCCGCCCGCACCGACGATGATGACGTCGTATCTCCCCTTTGGTTCGGGCGACCGCCAGGCGCGTTCCCATCCGGTATGAAAGCGCAGCGCCTCGCGGGCGAGGGCGAATACGGAATAGCGTTTCATGCGACGGCACACTCTCTTCAGGGACCGTCCGTGTTCTGCACCCGGACGTATCGATTTCCAAGGCCCATACCGGCACCTGATACCGATTTCGCGACATCCCGACCACACCGACGGCTCCGTGCGGACGCGCCCCTTTCACCCAATGAGCAGGCGGGCTACATAAGCCCGCAACGGAGGATATCGAGCATGATTTTCTGGATCGTCATCAGCGCGCTCGCCACCGCTATCGTGGCCGGAACGCTGGCGCGAGCGCTGTTGGGAGGAAGAAGGAGCGACGCGACGGCAACGGCGTTCGACGTGAGAGTGTATCGCGATCAGCTGGACGAACTGGAACGCGACGTGGCCCGCGGCCTTGTGGACGACGCCGATGCCGAACGCACGAGGATTGAAATCTCGCGGCGGTTGCTGGAGGCCGATCGGCTGGCGCGCGCGCGGGGACCGGAAAGCACCGGCGGCCCGGCGGGGCTGACCGTGCTGGGCGTCGCGCTGCTCCTGGCGGGCAGCGGCGGCCTCTACTGGATCATCGGGGTGCCGGGTTACCAGGATCTGCCTTTGGAACGGCGCCTGGAGATGGCCGACGAAGCGCGCGCCAACCGGGATAGCCAAGCGCAGGCGGAGACCAGCAGACCCGAAACACCGTTCACACCGATCGATCCCGATTATGCCCGCCTGACGGAACGGCTCCGGGCCGCGCTCGAACAGCGGCCGGACGACGCGCACGGTTTCGACCTGCTGGCGCGCAGCGAGAGGCTTCTGGGCGATTTCCGTGCGGCTCATGGGGCGAAAGCGCGCGCCATCGCGCTGAAATCCGATGAAGAGCGCAGGGCCGAGGATTACGTCGAATATGCGGAGCTGTTGATTCTGGCGGTGGGCGGTTACGTCTCGCCCGAGGCCGAGGCCGCCCTGCAGGAAGCCCTGAGGCGTGATCCGCGAAACGGTGTGGCGCGTTATTACATGGGATTGATGTTCGACCAGAACGGTCGACCGGATCTGGCCTTTCGCATCTGGCGGCGCTTGCAGGACCAAAGCGCCCCTGATGCCCCCTGGCTGCCCGCGGTGCGCAGCCGGATCGAAGCGGTCGCGCGCAAGGCCGGTCTGCGGTATCAGCCACCATCCCCGCCCCGAACGTCGTCAGGCCCCGACGCGGCCGATATCGCCGCCGCCGAAAGCATGAGCCCCGAGGAACGGGAGACGATGATCGAAGGCATGGTGGCGCGGCTGGGCGAACGTCTGGCAACCGAAGGGGGCAGCCCCGAGGAATGGGCGCAGATGATTCGATCACTCGGAGTCCTGGGGGATACCGGCCGCGCCGACACTATCCTGAAGGAGGCACGGCGCGTCTTCGCACGCGACGAGGACGCTTTGCGCTTGATCACCCGGGCGGCGCGAGAGGCGGGTGTGATCAATTGAGCCAGGTTTTCGATGAATTGGGGCAATTCGCCAAGGCCCTGCCCCCGTCGCGCGCCGTTGCGGGCCTGGATCTGGGCACCCGCACGATTGGGATTGCGGTATCGGATACCTCCCTGAGCGTGGCGAGTCCCCTGAAAACCCTCAGACGCAAGACATTCGCGGCCGATGCCGAAACGCTTCTGGCGCTTATCGCCGGGCGCGAACTGGGCGGGTTGGTGCTGGGGCTGCCTCGAAACATGGACGGCACCGAGGGCGCGCGGGCGCAATCGACCCGGGCCTTCGCACGCAATCTCAGCCGATTGACCCCCGCACCGATCGCCTTTTGGGATGAGCGGTTGTCCACGGTGGCGGCGGAACGGATGCTGCTTGCGGCGGATACGACACGAAAACGTCGTGGCGAAGTCATCGATCACGTGGCGGCGGGATATATTCTGCAAGGGGCACTGGACCGCCTGAAGCATCTCGAACGGGAAGCGGAAACATGACGGACGATATCTGGCGGCGAGAGAACGTACCGAGTCCCTGCGTCAAGATTTGCCTCATCCACCCGGCGGAACGGATATGTACGGGCTGTCTGCGCACGATCGACGAGATCGGCGCATGGAGCCGACTGTCCGACGACGCACGCAAGGCGATCATGGCCGAACTGCCCGCGCGGGCGCCCCGGCTGACGCGGCGGCGGGGCGGACGCAAGACGCGTATGGGCGGGTGATGCGTCGAAGCCAATGGAATGAAGCGGCCCTTCAACACCGGGCGTCGATCCAAGGCGCGATGGACGGAAGACAGGGGCGGAAATAGGCAATGCGCCGACCGCCCCCGGGGTCGGATGCGCCCGCGAACCACGGGCCGACGCCATGCAACAGGTGCCGGTGCAACAGAATAGACTGTCCGGGGCACGCGACGACAGGCAATCGGGTCAGTTCGGAAAACACCCGGCGGCGCGCGCGTTGATAGATCTCCGTCAGATCGACGGCCTGCCGGTGAGCGTCCGGATGCGCGGCCAGAGTCTTGCGAAAGGCTCTTCCCAACAAGACATGGCTGCCCGGCCACACCACCAATGGCGCTGTCTCGGCCGTGCAGGGGTTCAATGGAAACCCAAGGATGAAGGCATGCGGCTCTTTCAGCATGCGCCGCCGCCTGGGGCCGACCGGCAGCAATCCGTCGACATGCGCCGCGTCGCGTTTCACACGGTAGCGGAAAGCGCCCTCGCTTTCCCCGTCCCGCGGGCGGGGATAACCGGGAAACGTGACCGAGAGTTGCGCCCGATGCAAGGGAAGCCTTCCCCAGCGCCGGTTCATGGCCACAAGGGCGCGGCTTTTCAGTGCCACACCATGCAGCATGCCGCTGGCATCGTTGGGCAGCGCGTCGACACCAACGAACCAGGTTCCGTCACATGCCATATTCCGTCGGCGTTGCGCCGGATCCGCCAGTATCCGGTCTGCGGCCAGGCGGGCGGTGCTCAACCAGGATGCGAAGCCGGGATCTTCCTCGAGAACGACGAAACCGGCGTCGTCAAACCGCGCCTTTTCCGCGGGGGCCAGCATCACGCGCCCTTCGGCGCCCGTGGGCGGCGGGCGCACCGCAGTGCCGGAGGGAGGCGCGACATCGCTTCACCCTTCAGGCAGCGGAGACATGCCGGCGCACCTGCGCCAGCGCCGTGTCCAACAGGTCCGGCCCCGCCCCGGCGCGCATGGCGCCTTCGCTGAGAACCCGCCGCCAGCCGCGCGCGCCCGGCCAGCCCGCAAATGCCCCCAGCATATGGCGTGTGACCTGATGCAAACGCCCACCCGAGGCAAGATGACGTGCGATATAGGGTTTCATCGTATTCACCACGTCGAAAACCGTCCTCCCCCCGCTTCCGCCAAAGATACGCCGGTCCGCGGCAAGCAATATATCGGCAGGCTGGCGATAGGCCGCACGGCCCACCATGACCCCGTCCATACCTGCCCTCAGATGCGTTTCCACCTGCTCCAACGATGTTATCCCGCCGTTGATCGACAGGTGCAGATGCGGAAACTCCACCTTCATGCGATGCACCAACCGATAATCCAGCGGCGGGACATCCCTGTTCTCCCTGGGACTGAGCCCCCGCAGCCAGGCTTTGCGCGCATGAATGGAAAACCGGGTCACACCTGCCGCGCTCACGGTCTCCAGAAAACGGGGCAGGATTTCGGCCGGATCCTGCTGGTCGACACCGATCCGGCATTTGACCGTGACCGGGCACGGCACCGCATCGCGCATCGCCGCCACGCAATCGGCGACGCGATGCGGGTGTTTCATCAGCACGGCACCGAAACGGCCGGATTGTACCCGATCCGACGGGCAACCGACATTCAGATTTATTTCATCGTAACCGAAACCCGCACCGATCCGGGCCGCTTCGGCCAATTCCCCCGGCTCCGACCCCGCAAGCTGTAATGCGACGGGATGTTCCGTTTCGTCGAACCCCAGCAGCCGCGCCGGATCGCCGTGGAGAACGGCCGAAGCCGTCACCATCTCGGTGTAAAGCAACATCTCCCGGCTCATCAGCCGGTGAAAGTATCGGCAATGGCGATCCGTCCAATCGACCATCGGCGCGACGCTTAACCTTGCATTTGTACAAACATCTGTTTTTAAAGTGTTTCTATCGATCTTGGCCAATGTTGCGTGCGTCCGTTTTGTTCTCTTTCTGGCTTGTTTCCGCCCGTTTCGTGCTATCGGAACGACGAAAGTCGCTCCGCCATGGCCCACATCATGGAGCACAGGCGCAAGGACGGCTCCATCGCTTATCTGGCACAGATCACCCTCAAAAGAAAAGGCAAATGGGTGCATCGCGAAACCCATAGCTTCGACCGAAAGACCGCCGCCAGCGCATGGCTGAAAACGCGCATGAGGGACATCGAAGCGGCGGGCGAAGACCCGTCATCGATTCGCAACCGGGGTCGTACCCTTGCCGACGCCATCGGCCGATACACCCGCGAAAGCGTCAAGGAGGTGGGCCGCACCAAAGCACAGGGGCTGCGCGCGATCCTCGAATACGACATCGCGGACATGGTCTGCAGCGACATCCAAAGCCATGACATCGTTGCCTTCGCCAAGGAAATCGGAACGACCCGCACGCCATCGACGGTCAGCAACTATCTGTCGCATCTTGGCGCTATCTTTGCGATAGCGCGGCCCGCATGGGATATGGAATTGTACCAACAGGCCATGAAAGATGCCTTCGTCGTGTGCAACCGACTGGGCATCACCGGCAAGGACCGCAGGCCGACACTTGATGAACTGGACGCGCTGCTGGCCTTTTTCGAAGAGAAACATGCGACCGCCCCGGCGCGCTACCCATGCACCGCATTGTGGGCTTCGCCCTGCTCTCGACCCGGCGGCAGGAAGAAATCACGCGGATCGCATGGAATGGGCTGGATACGGATTACAGCCGAGTCTTCGTCACCGACATGAAACACCCCGGTGACAAGATCGGCAACGATATCTGGTGCGCGCTACCGAACCCGCCATGAAGATCGTCTTGGCGATGCCACGCGAAAAAGAAAAGAGCTTCCCGTATCACAGCGACACCATCAGTGTCGCCTTCATGCGGGCATGCAGGTTTTTTGAAGATCGAAGACCCGCGCTTTCATGACCTGCGCCATGAATGTGTAAAACTTCGGACCTGATCTGACGGACATCTCAGCGTGCGGCGCTTAGAATGGGCTTTTGGCTGTCCGATGTCTCGGAAGCGCTGATCGCCTTGTCCGCAGCGATGTGTAACGTTTCGCGGAAGGTCTGCATAGGGGGTTACATAGCAGTATCTTCCTGAATGCGGTCGCTGCTCGTTATAGTATTTGGCCAACCATGCTTCCAGATCGGTCTGCAACTCCTCCACCGACCTGTAGAGCTTCTTGCGGAACGTGGTGTCGTAGACCTCGTCCTTGATGGTCCGGTGGAAGCGTTCACAGATGCCATTGGTTTGCGGGCTGTTCACCTTTGTCTTGGAATGGTCCACATCCTCGACCGCGAGATAAAGCTGTTAGGCGTGGTTCTCGAGCTTGCCGCGGTCGACGTCTATCTTCTTAACCCACTCATTCAGTATATGCGCCGAGCCTCTCGATGCTGCTCCGGCGCGCGATCCTCAAGCCCCCGGCTCGGATCACGTCACCATTCCAGCCGTCGAACCCGAAGCCATCGGAACACCAGCGAAGGTTCGAGCGGATGGTCACGACCTTGCCGTCCTGGACGCGCTCAGAGGTCGCGCACCGGCAGCAGGCCGCGCCCGGCCATGATCGGCAGACGCGCTTGTGGTTGACCCTCTCCAACCTCTCGGTCTCCAGTTCCCGATTCACAAGCGCCGTGATCCTCCGATATCCATAGCCCGGGCCAACCCTTTGGATGCGTGGCAACACCGCCGCGTCTTGAGCCTTACGGTCGCTCCGACGCGGCTTTGCGTGCCCGTTCAACCGTTCATGCAGCTTGCAGCGGGAGACGACGACAGCGTCGACCACGACGCTCACAAGGGAGCTTCGGGCGCCAGCCGCCGTCGGGGATGATCTCAATCTCACACATAAGCACGTGATCAGGCATAGTCCCAAGTCTCCATGCCTATGCATGACTGTCCAGCCAAAACAGGGGAAAGTTCACGGAAGCAGCGGATGCCTGCTTGGCAGCAACCGCCATTGCCGGGGAGATGCGCGCACATGCGAAAATTGCATCACATCGTGCCGCCGACACTCGGCAAAATTCTTCCTCCCAGGCAGATCTCATCTCACGCCCCTGTCCCGTAGAAAACGCGCCCAGGACATGACGCCTGAACTCGAGATTCTACGCGGTCGTGTCACCGCAATTGGCAGTCGAATGACCGGAGGGCGCATAGTTCGTGGAGCTTATCAGGCTGACTTGCACACGACCCCGGAGATTTGGCTCCAAGAGGAGAACGGACGAGAACATCCTCTCCGAGGAAGGGACTTCGAGAGCACTCGGACCGGACAGGATACGCCGGCGGCCTCCTTGCGGGTTGCCACCGCCATCAGCCGTGCGGAGATACCTTGAACGTCCGCCTTGAAACTCTGAATGTCCGACTCAATACGATCCAGGCGCCGGCTGTCATTGTCGGTCATGGTCTTGCTTGTTTTCTGGGAGATGACTAGGGTTACTTCCCGCTCGGGTTGTGAACGACAGGAGTGAAAGGGGTGTCGGAGACGACATACAGGCACGAGATCGACGGTCTGCGGGCCATCGCCGTCCTCCCGGTCATCCTGTTTCACGCCGAGCTCGGGCCGTTTGGCGGCGGGTTCATCGGCGTGGACGTGTTTTTCGT
>JBCCVK010000084.1:0-8384 GCA_039195495.1 Pseudomonadota bacterium | reverse complement strand
GCACGCTTTCGACGAGATGAATGTCCTCCTCCACGGTTGTCGCCCGATCCTGCTGAGCCATACGGCGCACGGTTTCGTTGTCCTCCCCGCCGACGGAGTACCAACCGCGCCACACGATCACGTTGTCGACGTCGACGGCCCGCCAGTGATAGGTGTTCAGCAGGTTGCCGGGATAGACCTGGAACGAAAACATCGGCCATAGAAACCAGGACGAATACCTGTCGTTGTTCGCAAATCCACTCTCGATGTCATAGGTCATCTGGTCGAGGGAATTGCATTCGGTCGTGTGACGCAGGCAATGGCCCCGGGCCTGGATGTCATAGGTTTCCGGCCGGATGACCCCGGTCGCAAAGGTCGGGTGGTTCAAGCTGCAGTGGTAGCATTCCGAGTAGTTCTCGACCGACACCTTCCAGTTGCAGTTTTCCGGGATTTCGACCCATTCGAGGGGCTTGAGCTCTGCCCAGTTGGGCACGAAGCCTGCAAGTTCCCCGCGAACGCCGGGAAACCATTCGTCCATGGACCCTGCCCGGGGATCGAGATTGACGAAGACGAAGCCAAGGAAGACTTCGGTGCGGACTTCCGCAAGACGGATCTTCGATTTGTCGAAACCCGGTATGGACTTGATGTTGGGGCCCGTCCGCAACTGCCCGGTCAATTCGTAAGTCCAGGCGTGATAGGGACAGACCACGACGCGAGTCGTGCCTTCGCCCGAGACAAGCTGATGTGCCCGGTGCTGACACACATTGTAGAAGGTGCGGATCACGCCATCGCGGCCTCGGATGCAAAACAGTCTCTCCCCGGCCAGTTCGAACGTGAAATAGTCGCCGATGTTCTCAAGCTGACTGGCATGGCCCGCGAATTGCCAGGTTCTCGCAAGCAATCCCGCCTTTTCGGCTTCATAAACGGCCGGGTCGATATAGTAGCGCGCATCGAGCGAGCGGACCGGCACGCCTTCGCCGTTCATTCCCCGCTCTCCGTATAGATGCCAAGCTGATGTCGCCGGCGGTGAAAGCGTTCGACCCGGTCAATCACCTCGTCACTTGCCACCGCGATGACAAAGCTCAGCAGTGTTTCGAGAAGGGCGATCATCGAGACGGAGGAGGGAAAGAATTGCGGGGTGTCCGCAGCGACGACGAAACCGCGATCCGCGGCCCGGATGATCGGACTCGCCTTGCTGTCGGAAATGCCGATGACCGTAAGGCCTTGCTCACGTGCGATGCCGACCGCTTCGACGACTTCCGCGCGATAGGGGCGGCAGGTCATGGCGATGAGCACATCTCTCGCATCGGCCCATGCCAGATCGTCGATCGGTGTCGAGCCGGGCCGGGGGATGGCATGAAACTGCACCATCCCGGTTGAGGCGAGATAGGTGAAGTTGCGGGCATTGGAATTGTTGACGCCAACGCCGAGGGTAAAGACCTGACGGCTCGACCAGATCACGTCGGCCGACCGCTTCAGCGCATCGACGGAGATATCGGCGAAAGTCTCCTCGATATTGCGGATCGCCGCGCCGACCATATCGGCGTAAAGGCCGCCCAGATCGTCGGATTTGCGCATGTCCTGAAGCCAGCGCGCGCGATCGGGAAAGCTTATCGCGCCCTGCCGGATCGCCTCGCGGAACGGAGCCCGGAAATCTTCATATCCTTCGAAACCGACCTGGCGGGCCATGCGGACGAACGTGTTGGGTTTCACATTCGCCGCCTCGGCAATCTCGCGTACCGTTGAAACGCCCACGTCCCGCGGATTTTCCAATACGTAGCGCGCGGCTTTCTGAGCTTCCGGCGTCAACACCTCCCATTCCTTGGAAAGCCGTTCCAGAGCCCGCATTGACACATTTGTATCCTTCATGTTAAGGATTGGTACACATGTACGAGAAGCTTGTCGAGTGGTTTTGCGTTGATCTGCTCAAAGGAACCGGAAATGTCACAGACGGCCTTCCCCAACCACGCGCGCGTGGCGATCGTCGGCGGGGCATCATGGGGGTGAGCCAAGCCTATCACCTGGGTCATGAGGGCTGGGATGCGGACACGGTTCTTCTGGAGAAGGCCGAACTGACCAGCGGTTCCACATGGCATGCGCCCGGCCAGATCACGCAGTCGACCACGAGCTTCGGCTTGGGAAAATGCGTCGATTACACCCTCGGCCTCTATTCAGGGCGTCTGGAGGCGGAAACCGGCCGGGCCGTGAGCGGGCACGGTTGCGGATCATTCCGCTGTCCACGGCATGGTCCGCGCTTGCGCTCAACGGTCCGCGCGCCCGCGCGGTGCTGGCCGCCTGTACGGATGCGCCGCTCGGCAATACGTCGTTTCGCCGGCTGTCGGCGCGGCAGATCAGGATCTCCGGCCATTCGGTCTGGGCGTTCCGGATGTCCTATGCGAACGAACGCGGCTGGGAGTTCCATCTGCCCAACGCCGCCTGCGTGGACGTCTACACTGCGTTCTGGACCGCCGGAGCGCCCCACGGCATCGTGGATTACCGGGTCATTCGCAATGAACGTCATGCGGATGGAAAAGGGCTTCAAAGATGCGGGCGAATTGACCAACGAGGTCACGTTGGCCGAGGCCGACGTCCCGCGCTTCGTTCGGATGGACGAGAACCATCTCGGTCGTGACGAGACGCTCGGCACCCGGCTTCGCTGGCTCCGTGCCTATCTGGAGATCGCGCCGGATGGAAAGATCGACGGCCATGGTGGCGAGGCGGTTCTGCTTGGCGGACGAGTCGTCGGATCCACGACGTCTGTCGCCTACGGCCATACGATTGGCAAGATCCTCGCCTTCGCCTATCTTGACCCTGACGCGGCCGCGCCTGCCTATGATCCGCGGGGCCTGCCGCCGCGGGCCGATGCGATGACGGAGGCTGCGGAATGACTCTGCCGGACACGATGCGCGCCATGGTCACGATGGGGCATGGCGATTCGGATCGGATCATCTGGCGCGAGGATTGGCCGCGCCCGGATCCGGGACCGTCGGAGGTCTTGATCAATGTGCGGGCCTGCGGCCTCAACAACACGGACGTGAACACCCGCTCAGGCTGGTATTCGAAGGCTGTCAGCGGAGCGACGACAGGCAGTGCCCACATGTTGGCGGGCGCCGACGATCCGGCCTGGGGTGGTACGCCGGTCCGGTTTCCGCGCATCCAGGGCGCGGATGTCTGCGGCCGGATCGTCGCCGTGGGCGAAGGAGTCGACCCGGTCCGAATCGGTGAGCGCGTGATCATCGACAACTGGATCTGCGATCCCGATGACCCGTTGAACAAGGACAAGGCCGGCTATTTCGGCTCGGAGCGTGATGGCGGCTTTGCGGAATTCACCGTGATCCCCTCGGTGAACGCGCTCGCCATTCGGTCCGATCTTTCGGATGCGGAGCTTGCTACCTTCTCCTGCTCTTATTCCACTGCTGAAGGCATGCTGACCCGGGCAGGCGTCGGAGCGGAGGATATCGTGCTGATACCGGGGGCCTCCGGCGGGGTCGGTGGCGCTCTCATGCAACTGGCCAAGCGCCGCGGCGCGCGGGTGATCGCCATGGCATCCGAGGCGAAACATACGAATGTCGCCGCGCTCGGCCCCGACCGGATACTGCCGCGTGCGCCGGAAGACCTGCGGAAAGCCCTCGGAAACGAGCGGATCACGGTTGTCGCCGACGTCGTGGGCGGGCCGCATTGGCCGCACCTGATCGAGTGTCTGGAGCGCGGCGGGCGTTATGTCTGTTCCGGTGCGATCGCCGGACCGATCGTGCGGCTGGATCTGCGCACCCTCTACCTGCGCGATTTGACCTTTATCGGTTCGACCGTGATCACCCCGGAGGTGATGCCGAATCTCGTGCGCTACATCGAGGCCGGAGAGATCCGGCCGATGCTTGCCGCCACCTATCCGCTTGAGGAACTGCACGCCGCGCAGGCCGCGTTCATCGCGAAAAAACATACCGGCAACATCGTCGTGTGTCCATGAGCGGCAGGATACGAGATCGGAGACGGGTTGAACTGCCCTGCTCTAAACGGGATACCCGTCCCCGTCGGCGGCCCGCGCCGACCAAGGGTTCGGGATGAGCGCGACGATCGGGGAATGACGGCCGTGAAGACCGATTTGATCACCCTTACCTTCTCTCGTCCGATTAAAATTCGAGACGACGACATCGTTCGTTCCAGGACTCGATCCGCGATATGTGTTGGAGGCCGAATGCGCCGTGAACCTTGCACTGCCGGGCCATCTCCATGCCCAGGCGCCCATCGACGCGGCGGGTCTTTCCACCGCCGGTCCGATGGGCAATGGCGGCCGAACGCCCCGGCCGGCCATCTCTTCCATCGGGACCGAGAGCGTGGAAGCGACCCGCGAGGTGATGAGGCGCTCCCGGACGCGCGGCCATATCGGCCGCCCGGCAAAGATCGAAGGCGTCGTGGGTCAGGACATTGCGGGTGGGTCGGGGCGTACTCGACGCGCCGGTCGCGGTTGCGAATGAGGTGCGCATGAACAGGCTTCACACACAGGCCGAATGGATCGCGCGCGCCCGGGAAGTGTTGCCGGCCGCCGGTTTCGGCAATTTCGACCCCGATATCGTCATCGCGCGTGGTGAGGGTGCCCGCGTGTGGGATGAAGACGGCCGCGAATATGTCGATTACCTGATCGGATCGGGTCCGATGCTGCTGGGCCACGGACATCCGGAGGTCATGGAAGCCGTGCTGGAACAACTGCCCCGCGGTCTGACCTTCTTCGCCAACAACGCCAAGGGCATCGAACTGGCGGAAGCCATTGTGGACGCCGTGCCGTGCTGCGAGAAAGTCCGTTTTCTCACCTCGGGCGGCGAGGCGGACATGTACGCGATCCGTCTTGCCCGGGCGTATACCGGCCGCGACAGGATCCTGAAGTTCGAAGGCGGATATCACGGTATGTCGCCCGAGGCCCAGATGAGTCTTGCCCCGACGCGAAAGGCCCACTTTCCCCAGGCGGTACGAGACAGTGCGGGTATTCCGCAAAGCGTGGCCGATCAAGTGCTGATCGCGCCGTTCAACGATCTGACGGCCGTATCGCGTCTCCTGGACGCGCATGACGACATCGCCGCCGTCATCGTCGAGCCGCTTCAGCGGACCATTCCGCCGCAACCCGGCTTTCTCACCGGTCTCAGGACGCTCTGTGACACGCATGATGTCCTGCTCATCTTCGATGAGATCGTGACCGGTTTCCGCCTCGCATATGGCGGCGCGCAAGAGCGTTACGGCGTCATTCCGGACATCTGCACGTTGGGCAAGATCATCGGCGGCGGTTTTCCCCTTGCCGCGCTCGGCGCCGGTGCCGAACTCATGGCCCATTTCGACAAGGCCGTTATCGGTCAGGACAAATGGCTGATGCAGATCGGGACCCTGTCCGGGAATCCCGTCGCTTCGGCAGCGGGGCTGAAGACGATGGAACTGCTGCGCCGCGATGGGCAGTATGACCGGCTCCGCTCGCTCGGGCAGCGGCTTCAGGTCATGCAGTCCACCGCACTCGCCGCTGCGGGCATCCCTCATCGGATCTGTGGCGATCCCGCGCTTTTCGACATTGTTTTCACCGATGCGGAATGCGTCGACTACCGCAGTGCCCGACATGGCGATCCGAAGTTGAACGAGGATTACAACACTGCCTTGCGCAGCCACGGCGTGTTCAAGTCGCCCAGCAAGCTGTATCCCTGCCTGGCCCTGAACGAAACGGATATCGAGCATACACGTCAAGCCGTCGCAAAGGCCGTGGATATGCTGTCCGCATAGTCCCCGGCGAAGAGGGCTTCGCCGGCGCTGCCGGAAGCTTTGCAAAATGCCTCCCTTGCCGTTCGTGCCGCGCGCCGGCCGGCTTTTGCAACTGCTTCCGATGCGCGAAACGTTCCGGCGAAGCGCCCGAGGCTTCGCTACATGAATGACTGCGTTATGCACCGGCACACAAGATGCGGTGGATCCTGCCTTTCGGCGATATCCGTGATGCGTGAACGGTTCCGGACGCACTCTTTTCTTGTTTCTTGCCGGGGGCTTCCTATTAAGTGAGGATCAGCAAAGGATCGGGAACGCGATGGCCTTTTTCGAGAAACTGCGGCAACGACTTTCACGCTCCTCCGCCAAGTTGGAGACGGGACTCGAAGCCATCGTCGGAAACGGCGACCAGGGCGAAATCGTCGAAGAGCCGAACATTTCGGGCGCGGTCTCCGAATCCGTCGCGACACCGGCCGGGACCGGCTCGGGCTTGCTGGGCCGCATGCTGAGGGGCGATGGACGCGATCCCGCGCGCCGCGCGCTCGACGATGCCATGCTCGAAGAACTGGAGGAATTGCTGATCGCCGCCGATATGGGGGTCGAAACCGCAACGCGGCTGGTTGCGAACGTCGCCGCGGGACGCCATGGCGAGAAACTGTCGACGGAGGAGATCAGGGACCTGCTGAGAACGGAAATCGCCCGGATCATGACCCCGGTTGCGCTGCCGCTGCCGCTTTACAGGAAAGTGCCGCAGGTGGTGGTGTTCGTGGGGGTCAACGGCTCTGGCAAGACGACGACGATCGGCAAATTGGCCGGCCAGTTCCGCGCGGCGGGCAAGACGGTCGTCATCGCCGCATGCGACACGTTCCGCGCCGCCGCCGTCGAGCAGCTTGAAATCTGGGGCGCACGGGCGGGCGCCAAGGTCCTGAGTGCGCCGGAAGGGTCCGATCCGGCGTCGCTGGCCTTCGAGGCGATGACCTGCGCGCAGCGTATGGGGGCGGAGCTTTTGCTGATCGACACCGCGGGACGGCTGCAAAATCGCACCGACCTGATGGAGGAACTGGCGAAGATGATGCGGGCGATCCGCAAACAGGATGCAACGGCGCCGCACAACACGCTTTTGGTGCTCGACGCCGCGACGGGGCAGAATGCATTGAATCAGGTAGGGTCTTTTCTGGAGATGGCCGAGGTCTCGGGATTGATCATGACCAAGCTGGACGGCACGGCCAAAGGGGGGGTTCTGGTGGCGCTGGCCGATCGGTTCGGCTTGCCGATCCATGCGTTGGGAATGGGCGAGCGTCTCGACGATCTCGCTCCGTTCGATCCGGAGGACTTCGCCCGCGCGCTGACCGGGAGCGGATGAGTGTCTTCCGGCCACGGAAGAGACATGTTTCAGGCCGGATGTCATGGTGCTGTAACACAGCGCGGGTTTGCAAGGGGCATGCGTGACAGACTCGATCCCCTCATCGAAGACAGGGCGAAGTGGCTCTTCAGGAACCGGGCCATCACTCCGGTACGCCTCATGCTGGACTGGGTGCTGGGATATGAGAAAACGCTGCGGATCGGTACCCGAATCGACCCGATGACCGCACAGCAGATCATGGATTACATGTCTTGCCTGATCGCGCGCGACGTCGAGGTTCAAGGACTCTCCAACATCCCGACCGCTGGTCCTGGCCTGATCGTGGCCAACCATCCAACCGGCATCGCCGACGGGATCGTCTTGCATTCGATCCTACGGCGGCGGCGGACCGACGCTTTTTATTACGCCAACAGCGACCTTCTGAAAGTACTGCCGCAGATGGCAGACATCATCGTGCCGGTTGAATGGCGTCTCGACCGGCGCAGCCACGCCAAAACGCGCGAAACGATGATTCTGACCCGCAAGGCGATCAAGGCGGGCCGACTGGGGGTGCTGTTTCCTTCGGGACGCTTGGCGAAACGGCGTGGGCTGAAGCTTTACGAACGGCCGTGGATGGCTTCGGGCGCGATGATCGCCCGTAAGTTCGGCCTACCGGTGATTCCGGTGAATATCCGTGCCCGCAATTCATTCCTGTTTTACCTGTTCGACGCATTGCATCCCTCCTTGCGGGACATCACGCTGTTTCACGAAACGCTGAACAAGGGCACGCAGCCTTTTCGTATAACCGTTGGCACGGCGATCGCGCCGGACGCGCTGCCCTGCAACAGTCAGGATGGGATCGAAATGCTGCGGCGGGCGACGCTTTCTCTCGGAGGCCGATATGCGCCGACCGTGTCGCTCGTCGACAGCACGCGCCGCCCGAAATGGGCCTGAATAGCTTCCTCTCGCCCGCGCCGGGCGCGCAGCGTTCCGTCCCGTGCGACCGGGCCCGCGGGATCGTGCCGCCTGCGCTTCGAAAGACCGGACGGCGCCGAAGACGCCGGGCGAAAACAAACCGACAAACGGGTCGATTTAACGAAAATCGTCCCCGGCGGTCGTTTCCATATCCTGGAAAATGGTGGGCAATCGCCTGCGGACACCGGCGCGGTCCCGCATGTGCATCGGCGGTTCGAAACCCGAAAAGGCGGGAGAAAAGACGTCGGTTTCACAGCCGTTCCACCCGATCCGGCCTTCCCCCCACATGCGCCCGCAGTTCCAGGATCAGCGGCATATACGCTTCGGGTACGACGACCTGTCCGGTGACCCACTG
>JBCCVK010000083.1:0-8385 GCA_039195495.1 Pseudomonadota bacterium | reverse complement strand
GCTTTTGTTATGCGAGTTGCTGCTGCGGCTGGGACGACGAATGTCGCGACCTTCACGCCGCCGCGGATGGCATCCTGAATGCCGGGTGGGATATCGTTCCAGCTGCGGCTGATCACATGGCCGGTGGCGGCATCCACATAGGAGACCGCGACATCGGCGGCCGCACCGGCCGCGATCATCGCATCGATCACCGCTTCGGTCTGCCCGGGGAAACGATCGGACGCAAAGGCGATGGCCCGTTCGGACCCGGCGGCGGCGAGAGCGGACAATACGTCCTCGCCCTGCCCGATCGTCTGTAGCCCGTCGATAGGATCGCCACCCCCGGAAAACAGCACATAGCCGGCGGCGATCAGGGCGGCGATGCATACGCCCCCGCACAGAGCGTTGTTTTCGAACCCGGACCTGCCGATGGCGGCGGCGATGTCGACGTTCTCGGCCTCGCCGCCCGAGGCGAAATACCCCGCCACAGCGGAGACGAGCTCCGCGGTGTCGGTATGACGCTGCGCATCCAGATGCCGGCCGATCTCATCCGTCGTTCCTGCGTAGAGGCTCTGGGCGAGGCCTCCTGCGGCGCCGGCGGCGCAGGAGGCGCTTTGCAACTCGGCGGCGGCACACCCGGCGATTGCGTGCAGCGCGGCATGTCCGGCGGAGCCCTCCCAGTTGGGATTGGTCGCACCCATTCCCCCGATCCCGGTCTGGATGTCCGCCAGCGACAGCGAGACCACGCTCGAAGTCAGGCACGCGGCGAAGCCATCCCCGAAGTCGGTGCCATGGACGGCGGAATTCAGGCCCGAGGAGATCAGATTGTCCACTCCGCCTTCCAGGATATTGGCCATGGACAGATTGTCACCCATGCCCAGCAGTCCGGTGGTGGCATCCTTGCCGAACTCGATGCCGAAGGTGCTGTCGAGGTTGATCCCCGCGGTCAGCCCCGCGGAGAGGGAGGCGAAGGTGGCGTCCTCGAGGACGGCACCGATGTCCATGTCGCCGGTGACGGCGGCGTCGATGACGCCGACGACGGCATTGGCGGCGAAGGCGTTGACGGCAGTGCCCAGGGCGGTCAGCGAGACCACGCCGCTGGCGCTGGTGGTGGTCAAGGCGAGCCCGCCCAGGGTCTCGAGACCACCGGCGATGTTGAGCACGCCGCCCAGGCCCACGCCCTGGGTGACGGCGATGGTGATGAGCGCCTTGAAGGCCGGCGAGAGCTGGGTGGTCTCCTCCCGGAAATGTTCGTCGATGAGCCGCACCGGATTGATCGTGGTGTCCGCGCGTCCGGCGACGTCCTCAAGATAGAGATAGCCCGCCCCGTCGGCCCCGGTGGGCAGGGCGGCGGTGATCAGATCAAGGTCGTCGCGCCAGTCATCCGGCCCGGCGCCACCCGCCTGCGGCGGACCGGTGGCGGGATCGGTCTTGCCCAGATAGCTGGCCGCCAGCCCCATGCCGGCCGGCCCGTCGGCCAGAAGCCCGGCCGCGTGGCTGCCACCACTGAGCGGGTCGCGCGCCGCGTCCAGGGTGATGGCGGAGGTGTCATCGACGTGCACCGTGCCGCCGGCCTCCAGGCGGTTGAAGGTCGCCCGCTCGGTATAGTCCTCCGCGTCGAGCGTGGTGATGACGATCATGTTGTTGTCCATCTCCGAGACCGCGCGGTACGCGGTATCGACACCGGCCAGCAGATAGGTCTCCCCCGCCACCGCGGTGCCGATGTCCCCGCCGGCCTGGAAGTCCACCGCCGTCAGCGTCAGATCGCCGCCCGCGCGCAGATCGATCGATCCGGCCACATCGGCCACGCTGCCCAGGGACCGGGTCTCCAGCGTGCGGATGTCCGACATCGACCCGCCGAGCCCGCCCAAGACACGCGACTCGTAAAAATGGCTCTCGGCATGAATGTCGGTGGGGGCGGTGAAGATCAGATCGCCCCCCTTCGCGTGCAGCCGCAGATCCGGCGCCTCCAGGGCCTGCGGCCCCGTCACCGCGCCGCCGCCCACATCGAACCGCGTGCCCTCGGCCAGGATGGACCCCGCCGCGATCACCTCGAGGCCCGCGCCGGCGCTCAGGGACGCCACCCGATGGCTGAGATCGAACACCTGATCGCGGGATGTGCTGCTGGAGAAGAACCCGCTCGAGGAACCGGTGACGTCGCTGTAGACATGATCCGCGACCGCCTCCAGACGCACGTCGCCGCGCTCCGCGGCAAGCAGCATCCCGCCGCCGGCCGCGAGCCGCGCCCCCTCCAGCACGATGTCGCCGCCCGTCCCCGTCAGCCCGGCCGCGTGCAGCAGCATGTCGCCACCCGCGTTCAACTGGCTGACCTGATGGGTGCGCCCTTCCGAGAGGCTGTAGCCGCCCTTGTAGGTCATGTGCGTCTCACGCTCCAGCGCCAGGGCGCCCACGGTGATCGCGCCCCCGGCCGCCAGGGTCATCGCCCCACCCGACGACAGCGCCGCCCCGGTCAGCGCGATGTCGTCCACCGCCTGCAGGATCAGACTGTCCCCGGCCAGGATCGTCGAGGCCCGCGCCGCGCCCTCGGTGACGTTGGCGCCGCCTCCGGATGTCAGGGTCGCGGTACGGATATCGATCTCGCGCGCGGCCAGTTGTACGTCACGGGCCGCGATCGTGCCGCTGACGGAGCGGAGCGTGCCGGCCACGTCCAGGCGCAGCACACCGCCCGCCGACAGTTGACCGCCATGGATGTCCATGTCGCTCAGCGAGACCAGGTGCAGCCCGTCCACCGCCGTCACCGCGCCGGAATTCACGAACGCCCCGGCAATCAGCGTGATCTCCGCCGCGCCGAGCCGCGCGGCCTCGCTGCCCACGGCCCCGGCCGTCTGCGCCAGGGTCTCGGGATTGGCCAGATAAAGCCGCGGCGCCAGCACGGTTTGGCCATCGACCACGATCTCCTCCAGCCAGATGATGTCCTGGGTCAGCGCCGCGATCTGATCGGGCGTCAGGGCGATGCCCACCGCCAGATCCAGCCTCTCGGCGGCGTCGATCGCATTGTCGTAAAGCGCCCGCATCTGCGCGCGCTCGTCGATGCCGGGGCTCAAGAGACGCCGGCCGGTCAGCGCGAAGAGCTGCGCGCGCAGAAACTGCGTCTCCACATAGGGATCACCCAGGCGCTTGCCGAAGGCGGCGGGATCGTAGGCGAGCGTGGAGAGGAAATAATCCGAGTTTATGAAATGGCCCAGATCGACGAACGCATACCGCGTCTCCACCAGATAATCGGCCTCGGGATCGGGATCGACCACGATCAGCGCCGGATTGCCCACCGAGGCCGCCGCGATCCCGGAGAGATCCGCGCCAAGCGGGTCGAGGACCAGCGCCGCGGGAGTGGGCAGGCCCGCCACGGGCGCCGCCCCGGTGCCCACGGTCGGGATCACCCCATCGGCCACCGCCCCGTTCTGCAGATAGCCCGTCACCGTGCCGGTGATCGCGCCACCCGCCTCGATGGTCGAGAACACCGCCCCGGCCTCCACCACCACGGGCGCCTCGAGCACATTCCAATATGAGTGATTATCGTCACAAAAGAAAAGGAAGCATGACCGCCGGTGGCGGTGATAGTCATGCACCACCTCCGTGGTCTCGACGAGATCCAGCCCGTCGTTGGTGAGCGTCTCGAACTCCAGATTGAGATCGCCCGTGGCCGAGATCAGGCCGTAGGCATTGACCCCCGTCTCTGCACTCAGGCGCATGTCGCCGCCCGAAATGATCTGCGTGGGCGGCGCGCCGAAGACGGGGATCTCGGTGGTGACGGTCGTCACCACGTCATGATAGACACAGTTGCGGCTCCGGCCCCCGCAATCCCCGGATTGTCGTGTCGGGGCGTGGGTCTCTTCGATCTGCTCGACGATCTCCACGGGCCTGATGTTCTCGAACACCGCGGCCGCGATCCGCACGTCGCCCGCGAAGGTCTCCACCAGACCGCCGTTCCGGTTGGTGAACCGGCCCGCCCGCATCCCCGTCAGACCGCCCAGCACCAGATCACCCTCGGCCAGAAGCGCGCCGCCGTCGTTGATGACGGCACCGTCGCTCAGCACCTGCAGCAGCTCCCGCCCATAGAGCACGCCGGTCTGCGCGTTGGTCACATCGCCCGCCGCGGAAATCAGAAGCCGGCCCTCCGACGACGCGATCGCTCCGCCATTGTCCAGCCCGGTCAGCTCCAGCACCAAATCGCCGGCCGCGCGGATTTCCGACCCCGCCGCGGTGCTCAGCGCCGGATCGGGACCCTCGTCGGACCCAGCCGCGACCGTCAGCCAGCCGTCGGAGAGAAGCGCGCCCCCATTGACGACGTCGCCCCCGGAGATCAGGCGCAGCGCCGCCAGTCCGTGGGCGGTGCCGGCATTGGTGATCGCATCCGCCGCCAGATGAACGTCCCAGCCCGTGACCACACCCCCGTTGATCAGCGCCGCCGCCGTCAGATCCACGCGCTCCGCGCCCTGGACCGTGCCCGTCGTCTCCAGAACACCCGCCGCGCGCAGATCGATGTTCTGTCCCACGAGCGTGCCGCTGGTGATCAGATCGCCACCCACGGCCTCGGCCACCACCGCACCGCCCAGGCTCCGGGCCGTGCCGGAAAAGACCACACCCGCCCCGCGCAGCGAAAGATCGTCGCCCGCCTGCAGAAACCCGCCGTCGATCGTCAAAACCCCGCCGGCGTTCTCCAGCTCCAGACGCTGACCCGCCGTCAGCGATCCGCCGAGCCCCTCCAGCCGCGTCAGCTGAAACCGCGCCGCGCCATCCGCCACGAACCGCCCCGCCGGCAGCGCCCCGTCCGCCGCGATGTCCAGAACCATGGCCGCGACCGAGATATCCCCCGTCGCGCCCGCCAGGCCACCGCGCAGGGTGATCGTATCGGCCGCCGACAGCGACAGCATGGCCGGACCGGCAGCGCCCGCACCGCCTTCGGCTCCGGCCCGCAGATCGCGGCCCACATCGAACACCGCCGCCGCGCCCGAGACGATCCGCGCGTCCGCCGCCGCGATCAGATCCTCCGCGCTCACCACGCTCAGATCACTCTCCGAGACCAGGACCTCCTCGATCTCCACCGCGCCCTGCGTGGTTTGAACCGCCACCGGTCCCGCCGCGCTCGCCCGTCCGATCACCAGACGCCCGTCCGCGGTCAGATGCATCTCGCCGGTGCTCGCCGCCATCCGCGCCGGTGCCCGCACCCCGACCCCGTCCTCCGTCGAGGCGATCGAGATCGCCCCCGCATACATGCCGCCCAGAACCGAGCTGTCGATCGCCAGGGACGGTTTCGCCGAGCCGTCGTCCGCCTTCTCCACCACCTGACCGGTCGCGTAGACCACGTCGTTGCGTCCCGCGACCACACGGATCCGCTGACCGTGCACCGCGCCCGCCACCGACATCCGCCGCGACAGCAGATCGAACCGCGTCGCATCCAGCGCATCCAGACCACCGCCGCCGATCGCGATATCCCCGCCGTCCACCGACAGGCCGGTGAAGACGTCACTCTCCCAGACCGGCGTCCCCGTCGTCAGCGTCAGCCGGCCGGTGTTCAGAAACCCGCAGCCGTCGCAGGTGATCCCGTAGGGGTTGGCGACGATCACGTCCGCGCGGCTGCCGCCCACCTCCAGATAGCCCGCGAGCTGCGAACGGTCCGCGCTCACCACCTCGTTGAGAATGAGGCTGGCCGCGCCGCTGCCCGCCAGATTGACGTTGCCCGTCACCAGCCCACCAAGCTGGGTCGCGGCGTAGTTGTCCGCGATGTTGTTCAGGATCAGGCCCTCGGCGCCCACGTCGAATTGATGAAACTGGTTGTGCGACACCCCCTGCCCGTTCGGCGTCGCGATCAGCACCATGTCCACGCCGTTGGGCGCCGTGACCATCTCCGCCCCGCCTGCGACCGGGATCACCTGCGCCAGAACCGGATGCGCCGCCATCACCGCCGAGGAGAAAACTCCGACACCCTGCCGCATAAGACGCCTGAACGAGACCTTCATATCCGCATATCCCAGCACATCTCAAAACCGCACCGACACCGATATCAGCACCTCGTCCCCGGGCTTGACCGTCCCCGCGGGAACCGAGAGCAGCTCGTTATACGATAGAGCCAGCGTGACAGTTCCGCCCGTGGTTTTCAAGCCGAACCCGGCCCCGGAAAGGCCCCCGCCCGCGGACCCGATCTCCGCCTGCGGCACGATCCGCCCAAAATCCACGCCTCCGTAAACCTGCACCGCCCCCAGAGACGCGTTCAAACGCCCCGGCGCCGTCCAGAAGAGCGCGTGGCGCATCAGCCAGCCGCTGCTGCCCGACACCACCGCCGACTTGCTCCCCCGCACCGTCAACACGCCCCCCAGGCTGAACTGATAATTCCCGTGCAGCGCATCAAACCCATACTGACCCGAAAAAGACCCCCAACACCCATAGACCAAGAACAGAAGGCGCGCGAACACGCAAAACAAACACCCATCCTCCTTGCAACAGATCAGACAGCCGTTCCCCGTCAACGCCCGCGCCATCATATGTGCGGCCAGGTATTCCGGGGACACATGATCGATCAGCCAGACGCCGTTGTCGGACCAATGGACCCCGTGACCGGCACGGTGCATCACACCGGCGGCGATCGCGAGAACCACAGGGCGACCGTGACGGCGTCCGACCGCGATCGCCCTCCGTGGATCGCGGGACAGGGGCACATACCGCCGCCGACCGGGCTGCAGACCATCCCTGAAGATGGCGTCCAGGAAGGCCATGGCCGTGCCGTGAAAGAGCCCCTCCGGGGACGAGGAGAAATCCACCCGGGCGATCGCACGCCGCGACATCCCGAAAGCCAACGCCCGTTCCCGCTCATCGGCAAGTGCCAAGGGTGAGCCGCGCGCGTCATCACCACCAACCTGGCGAAGGCGAACAGCGCCTTAAGCACCGGACGCACGAAGTCCATGTTTCCGACGCATCCGGGAGCGACGAGGGCGCAATTCTCGGGTCCGATCCGGTCTACCTCGAACCCGCAGGCCCCCATGAATGCGGCCAAGCGCCAGAGCGCTCGGGTCAGCGCCGATGAACGGCAGGCCGTCGATGCGGCTTACCTTCTTTGCTGGAACCATGTCGCCGGAGTGATTGGCGAAATTCCGTCGGTCGCCCAATGTGATCGCCATTACCGAAACCGCGCGACCTTCGCTGTGCGTCTTCGCTTCCGCGCTCGTGACCGGTGCAAGGGTCCGAGGATGCCCGGTCAAGCATCATGACGCGAATTCTGTTCAATGGCGTGATCAGGCGAATTCAAGGTCGACCATGTGTTGTCCACCAGAGGTGAGGGCGGCGTCTCGCAATCCCTACGATGAATGCTCACCTTCGCAACGAAATGCGCTGAGACAGGCGCTGTGACAAACAGAAAGGCCATGATGAGAAGTTCGTGGATCGATGGATCCCCCGATGCAGCGGCGACGAGAGTCGATGCCAGAAGCAGCATGCCGATGCCGATTGTCCCCACCTTTGTCGGTGCGTGCAGACGCGTCATCGGGTCGTTGAACTTCAGAAGGCCGATCGCACCGACCAGCACGAAAACAGAGCCGATCAGCAATGAAAGGGATGCGCCAAAAGTCGCGAGGGTCTCAAATGTCATTCGATGATATTCCCCCGCAGAACAAAGCGAGCCAGCGCGACCGTGGACACGAATCCAAACATCGCGATCAGAAGCGCGACTTCGAAATACACTTCCATGCCCTGATGAATGCCAAGAACGACCACCAGCCCGAGCGCATTGATCACCATCGTATCAAGCGCAAGGATACGGTCGCCCGGTGTAGGCCCGATCACGAGCCGTATCATGGACAGAGCCTGCCCGATGGCGAGCACCACCAAGGCAATCAAAAGCGAAATGTCCAAAAATTCCGCAACTGAGTTCATACGAATATCTCCAGCAGTCGCCGTTCATAGCGGGACTTGATCTCGTCCCGCACGCCATCGGGATCGCCCGTGTGCAGTACATGCACCAGCAGGCTACGTCCCCCATCCGACAGGTCGGCAGAGACGGTGCCTGGCGTCAATGTGATGGTTCCGGCAAGTATCGTGATCGCCTCGGGTTGTTTCAGTTCCAGCGGAACGACGATCCAGGCGGGTTTGAGTTTGGCATTCGGAACGGTCAGCACGATCCATGCGACCTGAACATTGGCAATGATGATGTCCCAGATCACGATGACGCTGTACACGCTCATCTTGCCCAGCCGAACCCCCTTGGGCGCATCTGGCAACCAGATCGACGTCATCCATGGGATAATGATGCCGATAATAATGCCAAAAACGACCATCCCGGCGCTGATTTCGTTCTGCAGCAACGTCCAGACGACGGCGAGAACCAAGGTCAGTAACACATCCGGCAAGTTGAGCACCCCGAAAGAGGGCTACTGACATGGGGCGCGCCTTCCGCTG
>JBCCVK010000082.1:0-8429 GCA_039195495.1 Pseudomonadota bacterium | reverse complement strand
GGCCAAACCATCTGTCCAAAAGACAGAACCATTTCCGCCCGTGCCCGCAATGCAGGATCGGTGCCCTCGGCGCCGCCGATCATGAACACCGCATCCCGCGCGCCGTCGTCCCGCCACCGGGTCAGTTGACCGGCGAAACGGGGCGAGCTCATCATCCGTCCTCGTTCGTCCAGCACGCAAAGTCTGGCGCGATCGGGCATCCGGCGCATCAAAAGCGCGGCCTCCGCAGCCATGTCGGCGCCCTTCCTATCCTCGACCTCGCACATATCGGCCGGACCCAGACCCAGAGGCCGCCCGATGCGATCGAAGCGCAACAGATACTCCCGCAAAAGGCTCGACTCCGGCCCCTTGCGCAGCCGTCCGACCGCGCAGATCCGAATCCGCATCAGATGTCGGGCGTGCCCGGCGACTGCCACATCTTCTCGAGCTGGTAAAATTCCCGCACTTCGGGGCGAAAGACGTGCACGATCACGTCTCCGGCATCGATCAACACCCAATCCCCGGCATCCTTGCCTTCGATCTTGGTAACCACGCCCCGCGTCCGCTTGAGGCGGTTCACCAGGTTCTCGGAAATTGCGACGACCTGCCGATTAGAGCGCCCGGAACAGACGACCATGTGATCGGCGACGCTGGATTTCCCGTTGAGGTCGATTGTGACGATCTCTTCGGCCTTGTCGTTCGACAGCGAGGCGAGAATGTCTTCGAGCAGATCGCCACTCGAGTCCGAAGACACTGTGCGGACCGCAGTTCGGCCCGCGCGTTCACTGGCGGATATGGCCGCCGCACCGGCATGGGGAGACAGGATCTTGTCCTCCTTCGAAATGCGCCGGTTCGCTCCGGCGCCAGCATGCGGAAAAGATAACATCGGAACGCGACGATCTCAATCGCTGCCGGCGCGGATGTTCCGCCTGTCGTTCTCAAGGGCCGAAGCGGCGTTTCCGTAAAGGCGGGCCGATTTTCAAATCGCCCGCGGACCCGGTGATCATCCTGCCCGTGTCTCGATTTCTCGTATCTCGTTTTACGTCCGCCTGCGGATCGTCCGTTTTCGGCAATCCTGCGCGTGTCGGGCTTGCGGGGCACGGAGTGGGGGTGTATCTCCGGCGTCGATGGCGACGTTTTTCGACATAGGCGATCGTACTCGTCTGCGTGAGCGGTTTTTCGGAGCCGTGCATGGCATCCTTGCCCGGCTGTGAGCGGTCGGTTCCCACCGCCATCATTCAAATCGTCATGTAACCAACGGGAGAGGACGATCATGACCGCCCCGAAAACCCTTTACGATAAAATCTGGGATGCCCATGTCGCCCATGAGGCCGACGACGGCACCTGTCTGCTTTATGTCGACCGTCACCTGGTGCACGAGGTGACCAGCCCGCAGGCTTTCGAAGGGCTGCGCATCGCCGGCCGCAAGGTGCGCGCGCCGGAGAAAACCATTGCCGTGCCCGACCATAACGTCCCGACCACGCTCGACCGCGAAACAGGCGGCATGAACGAGGAAAGCCGCGTCCAGGTCGAGGCCCTGGACAAAAACGCCAAGGATTTCGGTATCCATTACTACCCGGTTTCCGACATACGCCAGGGCATCGTGCATATCGTGGGCCCGGAACAAGGCTGGACCCTGCCCGGCATGACCGTGGTCTGCGGCGACAGCCACACCGCCACGCATGGCGCCTTCGGGGCGCTGGCCCATGGTATCGGCACGTCCGAGGTGGAGCACGTCCTGGCCACCCAGACGCTGATTCAAAAGAAATCCAAGAACATGAGGGTCGAGGTCACCGGCAGACTGCGCTCCGGAGTGACCGCGAAGGACGTCACGCTTTCCGTGATCGGTCATACGGGCACCGCGGGCGGAACCGGATATGTCATCGAATATTGCGGCGAGGTGATCCGCAATCTGTCGATGGAGGGCCGCATGACCGTCTGCAATATGGCGATCGAGGGCGGTGCCCGCGCGGGTCTCATTGCGCCGGACGAGAAGACCTTCGACTATATCAAGGGTCGACCGCATGCGCCCAAGGGGGCCGCCTGGGAGGCGGCGCTGGCGTGGTGGAAGACGCTTCATACGGACGACGGCGCGCATTTCGACCAAACGGTCACGATCAGGGGCGCGGATATCGCACCGGTCGTGACCTGGGGCACCTCGCCCGAGGACGTGCTGCCGATCACCGGGGTTGTGCCTGCGCCGGAGCAGTTCGAGGCGAGCAAGGCCGTGGCGGCCCGGCGCGCGCTTGACTATATGGGGCTCATTCCCGGTACGCCGCTGTCCGAGATCGAGGTCGACACGGTTTTCATCGGGTCCTGCACCAATGGCCGGATCGAGGATCTGCGCGCCGCGGCCGCCATCCTGAAGGGCAAAAGGATCAAGGACGGCATGCGCGCCATGGTCGTGCCGGGGTCCGGTCTTGTCCGCGCACAGGCCGAGGAGGAGGGGCTCGCCGATATCTTCAAGGAAGCGGGCTTCGAGTGGCGGCTTGCGGGCTGCTCCATGTGCCTTGCGATGAACCCGGATCAGCTTCGGCCCGGCGAACGCTGCGCCGCGACCTCGAATCGCAACTTCGAGGGCCGTCAGGGCCGTGGCGGCCGCACGCATTTGATGTCGCCCGCAATGGCGGCCGCGGCGGCGGTGACCGGCCGGTTGACGGATGTGCGCGACTTGATGTGACGCGGCTGCGTGCATATTGCGCGGATCCGAACGCGGCCTTCGGAATTCGGGGCGCGCGGCAGGCGGCGGGACGCGTTGAGCGATCTTCGCCGCTTCTCCTGATAGCGGGAAAGGAAAGACAGATGGACAAGTTTGTGAAACTGACCGGAATCGCGGCGCCCATGCCGCTGATGAACATCGATACCGATATGATCATTCCCAAGCAGTTCTTGAAGACGATCAAGCGTTCCGGTCTGGGGGCGAATCTTTTCGACGAGATGCGTCGAGACGCCGAAGGCCGCGAGATATCCGATTTCGTTTTGAACAAACCGCAATACCGCGCGGCGCAGATACTGGTGACCGGCGATAATTTCGGCTGCGGCTCATCGCGTGAGCATGCACCCTGGGCCTTGAGGGATTTCGGCATTCGCGCGATCATCTCGACGTCGTTCGCCGATATCTTTTTCAATAACTGCTTCAAGAACGGCATCCTGCCGATCGTGCTGCCGCAGAAGGCGGTCGATGTCCTGATGCGGGACGCCGAAAAGGGATCGAACGCGCGGATGACGATCGACCTGGAGGCGCAGACGGTCACGTCTTCGGATGATGAGGTTTTTTCATTCGCGGTGGATGCGTTCAAGAAGCATTGTCTGCTGAACGGTCTCGACGAGATCGGCCTGACGATGGAAAAGATCGGGGCCATAGATGCGTTCGAGACGCGAATGGCGGTCCAGCGCCCCTGGGTCTGAGCCACGGCGGGCTACCAGATATTGCGGTCTGCGTTTCGGCGAGCCCTTTTTTCCGGCCGGTTGATGCAAACGGGGAACACTTCGCACGACAAAATCGCCGGACCGATTCCGCAAGCGTGCCTGACGGGTTGTCGGCCGCGTTCAAACAAGGCAGGATCAAGGCCAAATCGAGGCATCCCGCCCTAAAGTCGGCGGGGCTCAAATTGGAACAAGGGCGCGGCAGCGAACCGGGCCCGGCCAAATTGAGGGGGCAAAGCAGTGCTTCCAAGATTCACGGGGGCGATTCTGCGTGCAGGATGGGTGTTGTTGCTGGTGATGACGCCGGCGCTGGTGCTGCCCGTAAGCGGCGCCACCACCCCGTTGCTTCTGATTCTTGTGGGGGGGTTCGCCACATTTCTGACGTTTTTGGAATATTCCTCTCCGGCCCCCAGTATGATTTATTTTCGCGACGCGCCTCCATTCAACCGGCTTCGTGCGTTTGCCCTGTTTCTGTGCTTGTCCACCGCTGCCGCGTCGCACAGGGCGGTTGCAGGCGAAGATTCGATTTTGATGCAGTTCGTCACGTCGATCGGGCTTCTTTTCGGATACGTTCTGGATTTTCCGGGTAGCCCGCTGCGGATGCTTTTGCGGGTGCCGGCTGCGGACGCGCCTGCGGAGATCGTGCAGGCGGTGACCGCCAGCGCCGGCTTGGGATGCGTTGTGATGGCGACGACGGTCCTGGGCTTCGCTGTCACGACCCGTTTGCGTGGCTGGCCGATGCGAGGCAGCAGGTTCAACTTCTGGATTAATCTGCCGAACTTCGATCCGACAACGGGCGGCGATATCGTCGAGCGCCTGAACCGGGAAGTCGCCATTAACCATATGTTAGGGTTCATATTGCTATTTCTGCTTCCAGTGGTCATGCGAGGTTTCTTTCAGGTCGTTGATCCGCCCATCCTCGTTTCCCCTCAGCCGCTGGTTTGGATTGTTACGCTGTGGATCATGTTGCCCACCAGTCTGTTCATGCGGGGCTTCGCGTTGCGGCGGGTGGCCCAGATGATCGCGGCCCGACGCGCCGTCGACGAACGCCCGCCCGCGGATTTTCTGGCGGCCTGATCCTATTTGTCGCGCTGGCCTTCCCGGCTCTGTCCGATCCGATCCGGGTCGCCGTCTACAACGTCGAGATGACGCGAAAGGGGCCGGGCCTGCTTTATCGCGACATCTTATCTGGAACCGATCCCCAGATTTCAGCCGCCGCCTCGGTGATTCACCGTGCCTCGCCGGACATCTTGACGCTGACCGCTTTCGACTACGACGCGGAAGGTTTGGCCATCCACGCCTTTGCCGATGTCATCGCCTCCCGAGGTACGTTCTATCCGACCATTGTGCAGCGCCCTACCAATGCGGGATCGCCCAGTCTTCTGGATCTGAACGGCGACGGAACCGGGGGAGGGCCGGGAGATACACAGGGTTATGGCGGATATCCGGGCAGGGGCGCGATTGCGGTTCTGGCAAGATTCCCCCTCGCGGCCGGTGTCCGCGACTTCACGCATCTGCTCTGGCGCGACCTGCCCGATGCCGGAATGCCCTTCGTCGATGGGGCGCCGTTTCCCAGCGCCGAAGCGCATGAGGCGCAGCGCCTTTCATCGACGTCGCACTGGATGGTGCCCTTGGATGTATCCGGCTTCGGATCTGTCGATCTTTGGGTTTTCTCCGCGACGCCCCCGGTGTTCGACGGCCCCGAGGATCGCAACGGCCTGCGCAATCATGACGAGACCGCATTCTGGTTACGCGCCCTGGAGGGGGCTTTTGGACCCGTGCCGGATCATTTCGTTCTTGCCGGGACGATCAATGCCGATCCTTTCGACGGCGAAGCGCGCCGTGGCGCCCTTCGTGCGTTGTTGTCGCATGTCGAGCTTCAGGATCCCCGACCCGGAAGCGCCGGCGCGCGGCGCGCGGCGAAACAGGGCGGCGCGAACGATCGTCATCGGGGGCCGGCCCATCTGGACACCGTGGATTGGCGCGATGAACCGGGACCGGGAAACTTGCGGGTGGATTACGTCTTGCCCTCCCGCAGTCTGCACGTGACCGGTGCCGGGGTGGTCTGGCCGGATCCCGAAACCGATCCATCGGGCGCGCGGGACGTTCAGCGCGCCTCGCGTCACAGGCTGGTCTGGGTGGATATCGACAAGGCCGGGTCGCGTTAGGGGATCGTTACGCAAACGCCGGCACCAAATCGTAAGACGGCGCGCTCGTCTTTGGTCATCCCGGCGCGGCTCCTCATCTGCTTGACCCCGGCATGGGAGTTGGGTACGCGGGCATGACCTTTGACCTCAATCGTTCTCGAAGAAAAAGACAGATGACGCATCGTTCTCTTTTAATCCTGCCGGGCGATGGCATCGGCCCCGAAGTCATGGCTGAAGTGTGTAGGATCATCGAGTGGTTCGATGATAAAAGGGGCATCTTGTTCGACGTGAGCAGCGATCTGGTGGGCGGCGCGGCCTATGATCGGCACGGTACGCCTTTGCATGACGATACGCTGGCCAAGGCGCAGGAAGTGGATGCGGTGCTGCTGGGCGCGGTGGGTGGACCGAAATACGATCGACTGGATTTCAGCATGAAACCCGAGCGTGGTCTTCTGCGTTTGCGCAAGGAGATGGATCTGTTCGCGAATCTTCGCCCCGCGCGATGCTTCGATGCGCTGGCTGAGTTTAGTTCTTTGAAGAAGGACCTCATCACCGGTCTGGATTTGATGATCGTGCGCGAACTGACGTCGGGCATCTATTTCGGCGAGCCGCGTGGGATCCGCAGGGAAGGCAATGAGCGGGTCGGCGTGAACACCCAGCGTTACACGGAAAGTGAAATCGCGCGCGTGGCGCGCAGCGCCTTCGAGTTGGCCAAACGGCGCAGCAACAAAGTCTGCTCGATGGAGAAGGCGAATGTCATGGAGTCGGGGGTTTTGTGGCGCGACGTGGTTCAGGAGGTGCATGACGCGGAATATCCCGGGATCGAACTTATCCACATGTATGCCGATGCGGGCGCGATGCAGCTTGTTCGCGCGCCGGGACAATTCGACGTGATCGTTACCGACAACCTGTTCGGTGACTTGTTGTCGGACGCAGCTGCGATGCTGACGGGATCTCTTGGCATGTTGCCTTCGGCTTCGCTTGGTGCGCCGATGGCCAATGGCCGGCCGAAAGCGCTTTATGAGCCCGTGCATGGCTCGGCGCCCGACATCGCGGGGCAGGGCAGGGCAAATCCATGCGCCTGTATTTTGAGCTTTGCGATGGCTCTTCGCTATTCCTTCGATCTGGGCAAAGAAGCCGATATGGTTGAAAAGGCGATCGAGACCGTTCTTGCCAAGGGCGTTCGCACCGGCGATCTGATGCAGACGGACGCGGCCGAACCTGTTTCGACCTCGGAAATGGGCGATGCCATTCTGGCCGAGTTGAACGCCGGCGTCTGAGGCACGGCGTTTCGATTTCAAGAATGGCGCCGTCTTCCCGTGCGTTTCGTGCCCGTCCGGTCCGATCCCCCATGGGCATGATCGCGGCGCGCATGGTGGCGCAAAAGCAGGTCGGGATACGGCCGACTTCCGACCCCGGGTTTTCCCAAAGGATATCATCCTCTGCGTTCATCGATGCCGTTCCAGGGCTACGGGCCGCTTTTTCGGTCGTGGCTGAACATTTCAGGTGGCCCGACGGTGATTTCCCCGGGTTTTTTGATGGCGCTGGTTGGACGATCCCCTCCGGTATCCGGCGTGCCCCCATGGCGTGGATCGGCGGTTGAGATATAACCTGCGCATCACCTCTTGGTGAGCGGGCGGCACATATCCTTTCCTTGCACGATTCCCGATGCACTCGGGGATTTGTCATGAATACGGCCCCGAGTCCCGCTTTCGAAGCGATGCTGGTTCGGCAGATCGGTCATTCCGCGAAAATTTTCCACAGCATATTCATGAATGTTTCGGATCCTGCTTTTTTCGCTACGCCGCGGCTTTTAGATTACACTCGGTTTCAGATAGGAGACGACAGTGAAAGACATCTTTGCAGAACTCCAGACCCGCCGCGACACCGCACATTTGGGCGGTGGTCAGCGTCGCATCGACCGCCATCACGCCAAAGGCAAGCTGACCGCGCGGGAGCGGATCGCATTGCTTCTGGACGAAGGCAGCTTTGAGGAGTTCGACATGTTCGTCGTTCACCGCTGCACCGATTTCGGAATAGAAAAAGATCGCCCCGCGGGTGACGGCGTGGTCACCGGCTGGGGTACGATCAACGGCCGCATGGTGTACGTCTTTTCTCAGGATTTCACCGTTTTCGGTGGATCGTTGTCGGAAACCCATGCTTGGAAGATTTGCAAGATTATGGACATGGCGGTCCGGAACGGGGCGCCGGTGATCGGAATCAACGACTCCGGTGGTGCGCGCATCCAGGAAGGTGTCGCCTCGCTGGCAGGATATGCGGAGGTCTTTCAGCGCAACATCATGGCCTCGGGGGTGGTTCCGCAGATTTCCGTTGTCATGGGGCCATGTGCTGGCGGTGCGGTCTACTCTCCCGCCATGACCGATTTCATCTTCATGGTCAAAGACACCTCCTATATGTTCGTCACTGGTCCTGATGTGGTCAAAACCGTAACGAACGAGGTCGTCACCGCCGAGGAACTGGGGGGCGCCTTGACCCATACCAGAAAATCCTCGGTGGCCGATGGTGCGTTCGAGAACGATGTCGAAGCGTTGGCCGAAATTCGGCGTCTCATTGACTTTCTTCCTCTGAATAATCGCGAAAAGCCACCCGTCTGGCCTTCTTTCGACGATGCGGAGCGACTTGAGAAGAGCCTGGACACATTGGTTCCGGAAAATCCCAACACGCCCTACGATATGAAAGAATTGATCTTGAAGCTGGCCGACGAGGGGGATTTTTACGAAATTCAGGCCGAATTCGCGAAAAACATCATCACCGGATTCGTCCGGCTCGAAGGCGCGACCGTGGGCGTGGTCGCCAATCAGCCGATGGTGCTGGCGGGATGTCTGGATATCGACAGTTCTCGCAAGGCGGCCCGTT
>JBCCVK010000081.1:0-8444 GCA_039195495.1 Pseudomonadota bacterium | reverse complement strand
TCGAAACCTCTTGGGGCAGGTAACCTATGCCCAGCCGGGCGCGCCGATACATGGGAAGAAGCGTCGCATCCTGCCCGTCTATCAAAACCTGTCCGCTCTCCGGCGTCATCAATCCGGCGATGGAATAGAAGCACGTCGTTTTGCCCGAACCGTTTGGTCCCAGCAGGGCCACGACCTCCCCCCGGCCAAGCGCCAGAGACACGTCGCGGATGATCGGACGGCGCCTGTAACTCTTGCGCAGGTGATGAACCTTCAGTCCGGCCTCGCCCCCGGCGATCTTCAATTCGGGACGCGGTGCCATCAGTTTCCATTCCCCAAGATGGTTTTGACCCGGCCCTGCATCTGTCCGGTGCCCGCATTCAAGTCGACGAGCAGCCGCTCACCCGACAGGGCATTCCGCCCCTGGGTCAGCAGCACGTCACCGGTCATCGTCAGCGCCCCCGACGCGATTTCGTAGATTGCGTCGCGCGCTTCGGCGGCGGCCTCCTGCCCGCTGACGATGGTGACGCCGCCGCCCGCGACGATCCGTTCGATTCGGGAACTGTCGGTTTCGGAATATTCCACACGAAGTGTCTGCGAACTCAGTTTGAGCGGGCCCTGCGCGACCAGCACGTTGCCGGTGAACACAGCGGTTCCGTTGGCCTGTTCGATCTGCAATTGGTCCGCGGTGACCTCGACAGGCAAAGAACTGTCGTGTCGCAAGCCTCCGAAAGCGACATTCGTTTCCTGGGAGATGGCCGCGGAAAAGCTTGCCGCGACGAAGATGGAACCGAGAAACGAAATCGTGCGCACCGGAGACTCCTCTTTAATCCGGTTCATATATCAGCTTTACGCCGTTTTGTAACAGCACGATATATCCGGTGTCCGCCTGACCGTCCTGCGCGGCGGTCATCTTTCCGGCGGTTATCCGCCCAAAGGGCGCAACGATCCGCACCGGCCCCGGAGAAGCCAGTTGGGAATCGCGTAACGATATTTCAAGCCGTGCGCTGGTAAGATGAAATTCACCATCGGAGGAGAGGTGCACGCCCCCGGTCAAATTCAGCGTTTGCCCCGATGGATCGAATCGACCCGCGCGGGCGATCAACTGGAAAAGCCGCCCGTTCTCCAGGGTCACGTTCGCCCTTACATCGCTGGCCCCGGTGGCCGGGGGGCGGGTCGCGTCCGGCAGAACGGATCGCACGGACATCGTGACCGCCGCGCCGCTTCTCGTGACGCCCGAATAGGTCGCCGCATTGATCCCTTGATCCTGGGCCAGCCCCCTGACGTCCACCTCGGCGAAAGGGATTGCCGCTTCAGGGTTGATGTTACGCGACAAAAGGGCCAGAGACGACAGCAATCCCAACGCGGCCAAGGGGAGAATGATCTTGATCCACGCGACGAAGCGGGAATATCGGTCGCTTGGCGGGGCCATGACACGCATCTCAGACCAGTCCGGCGCGCAGACAATCGTGGATGTGCAGTAGGCCCGCGGCCCGCGGGCCCTGGTCCGGGTCGACGACGAACAGACAGGTGATGCGCGGAGTGGGCAGCGTCATGAGGGCGACCGCCTCTTCCGCGCGTGCATCCGGATGAATCGTTCTCGGATCGGGCGTCATCACTTCGGCGGCCGTGCGCTCCAGCAGGCCCGCCATGTGGCGCCGCAGATCTCCGTCGGTGATGATCCCGACCAAGGCGCCCTTGGCATCGGTCACGCCCACGACACCGAACCCTTTCTGACTGATGATCAGCAACGCCTCCGACATCGCCGTTTCGCGCGAGATCAATGGCAAATCGTCCCCCGAATGCATCAGATCACGCACCTTGGACAGACGCGCGCCGAGCTTGCCCCCCGGATGATAGTCGCGAAAGTTCTCGGGCGTGAAATCTCGGTGCTCCATGAGCGCGATGGCGAGAGCGTCGCCCAGGACCATGGCCATCGTGGTCGAGGTCGTCGGCACGATGCCTTTGCCGCAGGCTTCGGGGGCGGACGGCAGAATCAGGCCGATATCGGCTTGGCGGATCAGGGTGCTGCCGGCATCGCTTGCGATACCGATCAGCGGAATGCGCAAGCGCCGCGTATGCGCGATCAGATCCGCAAGTTCGAGCGTTTCGCCGGAATTCGACAGCACGAGGGCGGCATCGCCGGGGATCACCATGCCCAGATCGCCATGACTTGCCTCGGCCGGATGGATGAAATGCGCCGGCGTGCCGGTCGAGGCAAGAGTTGCGGCGATCTTGCGCGCGACATGCCCGGATTTGCCCATTCCGGAAACGATTATCCGACCTTCGGCATTCAGCAACAGCCTCACCGCATCCGAGAACGCATCGTCCAGCGCGTTTTCCAGCAATCGAAGCGCATCGGCCTCCAATGCGACAACACGCCGGCCCACTTCGCGAAACACGTCTTTTTCGAAGGCGCTCACGGGAGGCATCTAGTGTGCGAAGATGTCGAGTTCCGGCCATCCCTCCAGATCGAGCCGGGCGCGGGCCGGCAGAAAGTCGAAACAGGCTTGCGCAAGCTTCGTTCGGTCTTCGCGCGCAAGACGCAGGTCCAGTTCTTCTTTCAACCGATGCAGATACAGCACGTCACAAGCCGCATAGTCCAGTTGCGCCTTCGTAAGGGTTTGCGCCCCCCAGTCGCTGGACTGCTGTTGTTTGGAGATGTCGATGCCGGCCAGCTCGTGCAGCAGATGTTTCAATCCATGCTGGTCGGTATAGGTACGCACCAGCTTCGACACGATCTTCGTGCAGTAGACGGGCGCCGTTACAACGCCGAAAGCGTTCAGCAGCGCGGCGATGTCGAACCGGCCGAAATGAAAGAGTTTCAGCACGTCGGCATCCGTCAAGAGCCTGCACAGATTTGGCGCCACGCTCCGACCCTTCTCGATTTGCACCAGATGCGCATCACCGTCCCCCCCCGACAGTTGCACGAGGCAAAGGCGGTCGCGCCGCGGGTTCAGCCCCATCGTTTCGCAGTCGATGGCCACGACACGACCCAGATCGAGCCCGTCGGGCAGATCGTTTCGATAAAGGCGATTGGTCACGGTGGTCCCTCGGCGATCTGACGTTCCGCCGCAAATACGCATTTTGTCGCCTTGTGACAATATCACACGGTATTTTGGAGGGTATGGAAGCGAAACGGGATCACCGGCACCGATGCGGGGGACACGTCGTTCTCGGCCGGGCCGCGGAACTTTCCATTCAGACACCGCCAAGAAAACACGCAAGGCGGGGGGCCGCCAGAAGACGGACGGATATCATTCGAACGGGGTGCGTGATCCTTTCTCATCCCGGGGGCCGAATTGATCGATGCAGACGCCGGGTCAGACGGCCGAGATCGCCGGTCACCGGCAGGGTCAGGCAGGCAAGCGCAAGCTCGGAGGCATCGTTGACGAGCGGGTCGGCGAGGGCGTGGAATTTTTCCAGAAGATCGGCGTCGGACGGTGGATCGCCCGGTTCCCAGCGCGCTTCGTGCCAACCGCCTTCGACCATTCGCCCATCGATCAGACGTAGCCGCGCCCGGGCGATGCGCCGTGCGGGGAAAACCCGGTTGGCCTCATCCGCCTCGCTCATGATCAGCGTCGCGCCCAAACGCCGGATTTCGGGATCGGTCAGGCTCTCGTCGGATATGTCGGCTGCGGAAATGGTCCCGCGGACCAAGGCGACGGCGCAGGGATAGGCCGTCGAATATTGCGCCTGTTCGGTATTGGCCGGCCGGCTCATAGCCAGCCGGGCGCATTCGTGGAAGGTTTCGATTTCGATCCGGACGACCTGATCCGCGGTCAGCGCATGCGTATCGCGCAGGGCCAGGACCGCCTCGACCGGAGGTTGTGCCCAGCGGCAGACCGGATAGGGCTTGATATACTGCTCCAGGATCAGCCATCGTCGGCCCAAATCCTCCCAGAGCGGATGCCCGCCCGCCGTCAGGGCCGGCGCGCCGGTGAACCCGTCGCGCGCCAGAAGCGCCGCCGAGACGCCGGCCATCGCGCCCCAGCCCGAACCGTCCTTCACCATCGTTGGATGGTCGATGCAGCGCATCATCTGGCTGCGCGGGCCGTGATACTCGGCAATGCCCATCGCATGCGCGGTCTGATCCCCGTCCAGCCCGAGAATTCTGGCGCCGACGCCGGCCACCGCCGTGGCCATCCACGCGCCCGACGTATGGTAATCGGGCGCCGTGTCGTGCAGGATGGGTCCCAGTCGCGCGCCCAATTCGTATCCTATGATCAACGCCTCCGACGCCGCATGGCCGTCGTCGATCCCGGCCTCGGCCATCAGGGCGAGAACCGAAGGCATCAGCGCGCAGCCCACATGGCCCTTGGCGATGTTGAATCCGTCATGGCCGTCGAGCGCGTCGATGGTCATGCCGCCGGCCAAGGCGGCGCCGCTGGCCGAGGCGGTCCGATCGTCGAAGAGCATCGGCAAGGGGCCGCCGAACTGCCTGGCGGCATGGTTGCGGATGATCGACGAAAGACGGGTCCGGGCGCCCCCCAAACCGACACCTACGAGATCCAGCAGCAAACGCCCGACCTGATGAATGACCGGATCCGGCATCTCGGATAACCCGACATTCTGAATGAATTCGGTAATATGGGCCGGAGGCCGCGCATCCTGCATGTTCCCTCTCCCGTCGGGGTTATCATGCGCGGAAAATCGCCTTGGGATCTTCCGAAAGCGACTTCTCAATGTCGGTGGGCTGCGCTAGGCAGGCCGCAAGCGATCGAGGAAAGGCGCGATGGCCGAGGTCTTCACTGGCAGTTTCACGCAACAGGAGCCGATTTCCGATGCAGGCATCGCGGCAGCCTTGAACGTGCTGCGCCACGGGCGGCTGCACAGATACAACGAAGCCCCCGGCGAGGTAAGCGAGACCACCCTGTTGGAAGAGGATTTCGCCGCATTCGTGGATGCGAAATACTGTCTGGCAGTGGCGTCCGGGGGAGGGGCGATGGCAACGGCCCTGCGCGCCTGCGGGGTCGAACCGGGCGAACGCGTGCTCTCGAACGCCTTTACGCTGGCGCCGGTGCCCGGCGCGATCGCCGGTGTCGGCGCCGTTCCCGTGCTTGTCGGCGTGACCGAAGAGTTGACGATCGATCTCGATGATCTGAGGGCGAAGCTCGGACAGGCCAGGGTCCTGATGTTGAGCCATATGCGCGGCCATATCTGCGACATGGACCGGCTGATGCGCCTGTGTGATGAGGCGGGCGTGATGGTGATCGAGGATTGCGCCCACACGATGGGAGCGAAGTGGCGGGATACATGGTCGGGGCGTCATGGTGTCATCGGGTGCTATTCCTGTCAGACTTACAAGCACGTGAATTCAGGCGAAGGCGGTCTGCTGGTTTCCGATGACCCCGATCTGATGGCGCGCGCGATCCTGTTATCGGGCAGCTACATGTTCTACGCGAGACATCGCGCCGCGCCGCCACCCGAAGCTTTTGCCGAACTTCGCTATGAAATTCCCAACATGTCGGGGCGCATGGACAATCTGCGCGCGGCGATTTTGCGCCCGCAACTGGCCGGGCTGATGGATCGGGCGCGACGATGGAACGCCCGATATCGGGTGATCGACGCGGGGCTGGTCGGCACACCGGGGCTGACGCTGATCAAACGCCCCGCCGATGAGCGTTTCGTCGCCTCGAGCCATCAGTTCCTGCTGTTGGACTGGCCGCCCGCCAGGATTGCCGAGGTCCTGGAACGATGCAAGGCGCGGGGGGTGGAGTTGAAATGGTTTGGCGCGCGGGAGCCCGTGGGTTTTACGTCGACATACGACCAGTGGCGATACGCCGGGGCAGAGCCGATGCCGGCCTCCGATCGGATTCTGGATGCCATACTCGACATGCGGTTGCCACTGACGTTCAGCTTGGAGGATTGCGCGTTGATTGCACGGATCATTCGGACGGAGGTCGGCGCGGTTCATCAAGCCGGCGGCTCCGCCGCCTGACATGGCCGGCCGTGACGCTTCGCTCCGGTCCGCGAGGCCGCATCGTGACATCCGTCGTGACGGCCTATGATCCCGGCGCCTCCCGCAGGATCGCCGGTCCGAAGATTGGGTGACTATCCGTTGGGTCGACGGCAATTCCGTGGAGATCATGTCGAAAACTGCGCTTGAAGCTCAACTGGCTCGAAGCCGTTACGGCGGCCGGATTTCAGAACATCTGGTGAAGACGGGGCCGTGTACTGACATTTGGCATGGGCTCCTGCTCCATCGACAACGGATCCCTGTCGCAAGCCGGGAAACGGCACATATTGTGCTGTTTCATGACAAGTCCCTCGGAGGCTTCGAAGCCCTGGTGGACGGAAGGTCGTGTGACGATCGATGAGCGCCCCGTGCCCGAAAGGGCACGAGGCGCATCTTGGACGGCCTCGGCGCCCGCGAAACCGCAGCCGGACGCGCAGGGGAACGGCACGCGGTCAACGCTCAGGCGGAAGGCGCATCGGCGGCAACGGCTTCAACCTCCACCAGCCAGTTCGGATCGACCAGGCCCGCGACGAAAATGGTGGTTATCGCGGGACTGACCCCCTCGACATATTGACGTCGGACATCCACGAGCGCGTCCAGATCCTGCGGCCGCGTCAGATAGAAGGTCATCTTGACGAGATTGCTGAAATCCATCCCGGCCGATTTCAGGACGGCCTCCAGATTCTGAAAGGCCTGTGCGCACTGGCCGCGAAAGGATTCATCCAGGCCCCCATCCGGCGCGACACCTATCTGACCGGAAACGTACAGCACGCGCGCCTGCGCATCCACTGCGACGCCATGGGAATAGATTCCCCGGAACTTCTCATTGACCGGAAACGGGTTGTGTCTGACAGCGATGTCCATTTTCCACCTCTCATCGATAAAGATCACGGACAAGGTGGTCACGACCACCGCAAACGGCAAGCGCGGCATTCCTTCATTCGGCATGGCCAAAAGTCATGTCGCAGGAAAGTCACATGACGGCGGCGGCGGTTCTCACCGCTTCGGTCCCCACTCGGCGCAAGACGGCCCGGCCCGACGCATGGCGTTCAGGACCCGGCACGTCCGATCAAACGCCTTCAGGCAGTCCGGAGCGAGCGCGGCCACCGCTTGCATCCACCGTTCTTGGCTGTTAGTCCGATTGTGGACGAGACCCGTAAGGGTGGAACGGAGGGCTCCAAGGTCGACCCAATTCGGGGACCGCGCAGGGGCCATCGTCACGAAAACCGATGCGGATCGCGTTGGTTTCAGTTGCTGTTCCGCCACCCTGGTCAGAGAGTTCCGTACACGGCGCGACAGGATGCGTCACGGACCTGATGGAAGGAGGCCGCGATGGCCAAGATCGGAGTGATGTTGTGCGGTCATGGTTCGCGCAGCATGGCCGCCGTGAATGAATTCGCCGTTTTGTCCAGCCGGCTGCCGGACGTCCTGCCGAAGGAGTGGATGATCGATTACGGTTATCTCGAATTCGCCGATCCCGTGATTCGTACGGGCCTCGACCGATTGCGCCAGGCGGGGTGCGATCACATCCTGGCCGTGCCGGGCATGCTGTTCGCCGCGATGCATGCCAAAAACGACATTCCTTCCGTCCTGAGAGCCTATGCCAGGGAGCATGGGATCCGGATCGATTACGGGCGCGAGCTCGGGGTGGATCCCAAAATGATCCGCGCAGCCGGTGAGCGCATCGAGCAGGCGGTGCGCGAGGCCGACGCGGCAGCCGGCGGCAAGGTCGCGCGCCACGACACTTGTCTGGTGGTGATCGGGCGGGGCGCCTCGGACCCCGACGCCAATGCGAATGTTGCCAAGATCGCCCGCATGCTGTGGGAGGGCATGGGGTTCGGATGGTGCGCGGTCGGTTATTCGGGGGTGACGTTTCCGCTTGTTGAACCTTGCCTTGAGCAGGTCGCGAAACTGGGTTTCAAGCGGGTGATCGTCTTTCCGTATTTCCTGTTCACCGGGATTCTGATCGACCGCATATATGGCTTTGTCGACCTAATGGCCAAAGCGCATCCGGAGATGGAATTCGTCAAAGCGGGATATCTGAACGACCATCCGCAGGTGCTTGCAACCTTTGCCGAGCGTGTGACCGAGATCCTCGACGGCGAGACTGCGATGAACTGCGCCATGTGCAAGTACCGCACGCAGGTATTGGGTTTCGAGACCGAGGTCGGCATGCCGCAGGAGAGCCATCATCACCATGCCGAAGGACAGGGCGCCAGCGCGCCCGGTTCGGATGTGGCGAACTGCAGGCTTTGCGAGACGTTCTGCACTGGGGCGTGTCGGCTGGATCGTGGGCATCACCATCACGGACATGATCACGGGCATCATCATGATCATCATCATCCCCCCTACCCCCATGCAGATCACCCGATGGGTCCGGAAAGCGCGCGTAAATACCTGAAGGAACGCGAATGAAGCTCGATTACGAGCGAAGGCCGGATCGAATCTATGCCGAAAGTTTCCACGCAATTCGCAGCGAGGCCGATCTGGACCGTTTTGATCCTGC
>JBCCVK010000080.1:0-8447 GCA_039195495.1 Pseudomonadota bacterium | reverse complement strand
GGTACGGCCCCGGAATGTGGAAACACCCGGCCATCAGCGGCTCGTACGTGTTGCGGAACTTGGCATTGCCGTTGACCGAAGCGCCACCGAAATGGGTGCCGTGATAGCCTTTTTTCAGGGACAGGAATTTCACCCGGCCCGCCTCGCCCCGGAGCTTGTGATACTGGCGCGCGAGCTTCAATGCGGTATCGACGCTGTCCGAACCGCCCGACGTGTAGAAGGCGCGGGTCATCCCGTCGGGTTCGAAGAATTCGGCAAGACGTGCCGACAACTCGATCGCGGCGTCGTTTGTCGCCCCCCGGAAGGTATTGTAAAACGGCATGACGTCGAGCTGGCGCGCGATCGCATCCTTGATCGGCTGGCAGGAGAAGCCAAGATTGACGTTCCAAAGTCCGCCCACGGCATCGATCACGCGGTGACCGTCGATGTCGACGATATGCACGCCTTTGGCCTCGGTCACGATCTTGGGAGGATTGGCGCGACTGTCGGCGGGATGGGCCATCGGATGCCAGAGATTGCGGGCATTCATTTCCTTGAGGAAGTTGGAATCTTTCATCACTTCATTTCCTGACATTGGGTGGCCGTCGTCACCTGGGTCGCATGTTGAGGCGCCATAACTTGCAAATGGCCGACGACGCAAGATTCGATTACGCGAGGGCGGAGTTTCCGTCTGCGCACGGGTGGCCCATGTCCCATGTGAAAGGGCGGACCGGCCCAGGTCCGCCCGTCGCATTGCGGCGGCCAAGGTGACCGGCCGCTTGCGCGTGACGCGATCGCGCAAACGCGGTCGACCGGCGCCCGGTCGACGATGTCCGGGCCTCGGGTCACTGCAAGCCATCCGGCCATGGGGCGTTTCACCCCGTCTGGCACGGCCGCGTACGGGACGCGAAATCAATCCCGGTTTCGAAGGACCCGGGCAGGGCGCACCGCCAACGGCCGCCAGGCAAAAACCGCGCCTGCCAGCAGCGTCGCTACGATACCGGCCGCCACGATTGCCAGCGCCGGAGACGTGTGAAAGGTAAAGTCGGCCTCGATCACGAAAGTCATCACGCTCCAGCTCGCCAGCGTTCCGCAGAACAGCGCCACGCCGCCCGCCACCATGCCCAGAAGCGCCGAACGCAGGGCGAAAGTCGAAAGGATCCGCCCCCTCGGTCCGCCGATCGTTTTCAATATCGCCGCTTCATAGACGCGCGCGCGCTCAACGGCGCCCGCCGTGCCGATCAACACCACCCCTCCCATGATGAGCGTGGCGACGGCGCCATAACCAACGGCCGCCGCAAGGCCCGAGAGAACATCGCTTACCCGATCGATGGCGTCGCGCACACGAACAGCGGTGATATTGGGATAGGCCGAGGCAAGGTCGCGCAGAATCGCCGCCTCGGCGGTCGCCTCGGCATAGACGGTGGCGATATGGGTGTGCGGCGCGCCAGCCAAGGCCGCAGGATTCATCGACATGATGAAGCCGATACCGGCGGTTGAGAAATCCACCGCTCGAAAACTGGTGAGTGTGCCGGTGATATCACGGCCAAGGATGTTGACGGTCAGGTCGTCGCCCAGCTTCAATCCCATCTCCTCGGCCTCTTCGGCGGCAAAGCTGATCTGCGGCTCTCCCGTATAGTCCGCGGGCCACCACTCGCCCGCGGTCACGGTGGTTTGCGGTGATGGCTCGGCGGCGTAGGTCACGCCCCGATCGCCGCTCAGAACCCAATGATCGCCAGCCGTTTCGCGGGCGGGGCGGCCATTGATGCGGGTGATGACACCACGCAGCATCGGAGCGGTGTCGAGCCGGCTGACGGCCGGGTCTTCGTCCAGCCGGGCGCGAAATCCCTGAAGCTGATCGTTCTGGATGTCGACGAAGAAATACGAGGGGGCTCTCCCTGGAAGATCCCGAATGATCGCCTCCCGCAGATTGGCCTCGATCTGGCTTACGGCGGTCAACGCGGTCAGGCCGAGACCCAGCGACAGGATGACGGATCCCGTTTCCTCGCGCGGCCCGCCGATGGCACCAAGCGCCAGGCGCAGTATCGGCCGTCCCCGCACCGCCCGCGCCAGCCGTCTGGCAAGGGTTCGGATCGCAAAGGTCATCAGCGCCAGCAGAACCAGCGTACACAGCACACCGATCGCCATGTAGAGCGCCAGCCATGGCGCCCCCGATACCAGCGCCGCCGCGCCGACGAGCAGAACGAGAAGTAGTCCCAATGTCAAAAGATAAGGCGGGCGGGGCCACGGGCGCATTCGGCCGAACGCAGTGCGGAACAATGCGGCGGCGCGCACGTTTTCCGTCTGCGCCAAGGGCCAGAGCGTGAAGATCAGTGCCGTCAACACCCCGGAAAGCGCGGCCTCGGCAAGCGGGCGCGGATAGAGAGCGACCGCGACCGGGACCGGCAGCCGCGTCTCGATGAATGCGGCGAGGACAAGCGGCAAGGCGCCGCCCAGCAGCAGACCCAGCGCCACGCCGGTCAATGTCAGCGCGGCGATCTGTCCCAGATAGATCAGGAAGATCGTCCGCCGATCCGCCCCCAGCGTTCGCAGCGTGGCGATCGTCGCCGTCTTGCCGGAAAGATATGCGCGCACCGCCGCCGACACGCCGATTCCGCCCACGATCAGTCCCGCAAGTCCCACGAGCGCCAGAAACGCCCCGACCCGCTCGACGAACTCCTGTATGCCGGGCGCGCCGTTGCGGCGGTCGCGCCAGCGCAGGCCGCTGTCATCAAATCGTGCCTCCGCTTCCGCTTTCAATGCCGCCAGATCGGTGTTTTCGGGCAGAAGCAAGCGATACTTCGTGGAAAACAAGGTTCCGGGTTCCAGCAGACCCGATCCGTCCAGCGCATTGGTGCGCACCAGCGTACGGGGTCCCAGACGGAAACCGTCGCCTGCGCCGTCTGGTTCGCGTTCGATAATCGCGCGAAGCGTGAAGTCATTCGTGCCCAAGCGGAAGCTGTCGCCAGCCGTCAGTCCCAAACGGTCCGCGAGAATCCGGTCCATGGCGGCACCGTTGCCTTGCAATGCCTCCGCCAGCGACATCGACGGAGCCAGTTCGACCGCACCGATCAGCGGATAGGCCGCGTCAACCGATTTCACCTGTGTCAATCCGCGCTCGACCTGCCCGTTTTGCTCCACCACCGCCATCGAGCGGAAATCAACCACGGCGGAATAGGCCGGCGCGACGGTTTCCATCCAGGCCAGTTCATCCTTCGCCGCGAAGCGATAGGTGAATTCCATCTCGGCGTCGCCCCCCAGAAGCGTCGCCCCTTCGCGCATCAGCCCTTGCCGCACGCTTTCCCGCACCATGCCCACGGCGGCGATCGCGGCCACGCCGAGCGCAAGACAGATCAGGAAGATCCGAAAACCCTTCGACCCGCCGCGTAGCTCGCGCCAGGCGATGCGGGCGGCGGCCCTCATCCGGCGGCCCGCAGGGCGGCGTCGATGCGGCCGTCGCGCAAACGAATCGTCCGGTCACAGCGTTCGGCCAGCGCGCGGGAATGGGTCACCATGACAAGGGTCGCGCCGTCGCGCGTGCACAGTCCGAAGAGCAGATCGACGATCTGCCGGCCCGTCGCCCCATCCAGATTGCCGGTTGGCTCGTCCGCCAGCAGGATGTCCGGTCGCGGGGCCGCCGCACGTGCCAATGCGACGCGCTGTTGCTCGCCGCCCGACAGTTGCGAGGGATAGTGGTCGATACGTGCGCCAAGCCCCACGTCGTGCAATTCGGCCGCAGCTCGGTCGAACGCGTCGCGCATGCCGGCCAGTTCCAGCGGCGTTGCGACGTTTTCCAAAGCGGTCATGGTCGGAATCAGGTGGAAGGATTGAAAGACCACTCCCATATGATCCCGACGAAACCGGGCCAACTGGTCCTCGGTCATCGTGGTCAGATCGCGTCCCAGCGCGCGCACTTGGCCATCCGTTGCCCGTTCCAGCCCGCCCAAAAGCATAAGGAGTGACGATTTGCCCGAACCCGAAGGTCCGATCAACCCCAATGTCTGCCCCCGGGGCACATCCAATGTGATGCCGTGCAGAATGTCGACCGGGCCGGCATTGCCGTCCAGCGTGAGCGACGCGTCTTTCAGCGACAGCGCGGATTCCGTCATGGCGCCCCTCCTGCGCGGATTGGTTGCAAAGGGATATGGGGCGATGTCCGCAGCGCGCAAGGCGGTCCTGATATTCTCGCTCGCTTTCGCGCCGGCTCTCTCCTGGGGTGAGCCGGTGGTGATCGCGGCTTTGGGCGACAGTTTGATCCAAGGATATGGTCTGCCGCAGGAGGATGGATTCGCGCCGCAGCTTGACGCCTGGCTGAGGGCGCGCGGTGCCGAGGTCATCGTTCTCAATGCCGGGGTGTCCGGCGATACGACGCAGGGAGGGCTGTCACGCATCGACTGGACGCTGACGCCGGATGTGGATGCGCTGATCGTGGCCCTGGGGGGCAACGACCTTCTGCGCGGGATCGATCCGGCGGTCAGCCGCGCGAATCTGGATGGTATTCTGAAGGCCGCGACGCAGCGAGGAGTGCCCGTTTTGCTTGTCGGTCTCGCCGCCCCCGGCAATTACGGCCCCGATTACAAGGCCAGATTCGACGCGATGTATCCGGAACTGGCCATGCGATACGACGCGCTGCACCATGAAAGCTTCATGGCCGCCCTCTCGGCACGCGCCGTGGAGCGAAGCGCGCTCCGGAAATACATGCAGGCCGACGGCATCCATCCCAATAAAGCGGGGGTGGTGTTGATCGTCGAGGATCTGGGCCCGCGCGTTCTGGAACTGATCGACCGGACCGGCGGCTGAACCGCGGCTTTTCCGCGGAAAGCTGCCTTCGTTCAAAACGAGACGGTCGGATACCGGACTCCGGTCAGATACAACCCGGCCGCCGGGCAGACCGGTCCGCAAGCCATGCGATCGCGCGCTTCAAGCGCCGATTTTACGTCATCCGGCGTCCAGGCGCCCGCGCCGACCCGCTCCAGGGTCCCCACCAGCGACCGGACCTGATTGTGAAGGAAGCTGCGCGCCCGGAACGTGAAACGATATTCGATACCATCGGGGCGGACGATCTCGTCGATCGACACCTCGTCGATCGTCTTGACGGGCGAGGCGGCTTGGCACGCTGTCGACCGAAACGTGGTGAAATCGTGCTTGCCGATCAGATATGCCGCGCCTTCACGCATCGCCTCCGCGTTCAGCGTATAGTTAACGCGCCAAAGCAGGTCGCGCTCATGCGTGAGCGGCGCGCGCCGGGCGAGCAGACGAAAGCGGTAGATGCGTTCGACGGCGGAGAAGCGCGCATGGAAATCGCCGCGGACGGCCTGTGCCGCGAGGACGGCGATGGGCTGCGGCTTGAGATGGAAGTTCAGCGCCTCGGACAGGCGAAATGGGGTCCACTCGTTTTCCAGATCGCAGTGGGCCACTTGGCCCGTGGCGTGTACGCCCGCGTCGGTCCGCCCCGCTGCCGCAACCGTTGGAGGGGAAGGATTGATTTCGGCCAAGGCCCCCTCCACGCATTGCTGGACCGAGAGATGGCCCTTTTGCCGCTGCCATCCGGCGAACGGCCCCCCATGATATTCGATCTTCAGAGCGTAGCGTGGCATGCTTCCCCCTAATACGCGTCCTGACGCGGCGCAACCGGACGGTTTTTGCCGTGAATGCGCCGGGGCACCAGGGTGCCGGGCGTCGATTTTGTCGGCGTTCTTTGAATTCGTTCGAGATGCGGGTCGCGTGTTTTCCGGAGAGGGCGGATTTTACCTTGCATGTCGTCGTGCCTCATGAAGAACGCCGTGCCACCGCTTCGCGCCGATCGCCCAAGGATCGCGCTCTGCCGGGATGCCTGATCGGTCACTCTTGCAGCTCCATAAAGGAGCTTATGCTTTGCGCCCCGCATTCGCACAGGATTTCAAACATCAAGCGTATGGTGATCATGGGAGGGTTCAACGGCCCCGTCACGGCGCGGCTGCCAGAGTTTTCATGCGGAACTTTGCCGCCATTCCGAATATTTTGATAAGTCCGACGAGATCATCGTGGCCAACGGCGGAACTTCCCCGAAACGCGGTTGCCGAAACGACCGCCGGACCACCGGTCGGAGAAACCATGGAACGTGCGGTGACCGAGGTTCTGAACCGGTTGCGCATCTGGAACCACTTGGCCAATTCTTCGGGGGCGCAGCTCTCTTTCATTCGGCGGGCACTCGCAATCCGGGTGAGCGCACCCCGCTCCGAAGAAGGGCGCGTTTCACGGCTCTCGGGAATGGCGTCGTTGCTTGCAGCGATCCAAGACCACGTCCAAACATGACCAAGGGAAGCCTTACACGGTCAAACCAATACGCAATCCGTTGCCCGCAGTTTTCCGCGGAAAGAATTTGCTCTTGCCGCCGGGGCCGGCCCGAAGCCGGCAGGGATCCGACATGCCATCGCGCCAGCTGCCTCCGACAAGTTTCCGCTTTTCCGGATCCGGTCGCCGCCCAAAGGCGCCGTCCGCGCGGACCATGCTAGGCCGGACCCGCATATCCCGCCTTTCTCAATGCGACGGTGATCTCGTCGAGAATCGCAGGATCGTCGATGGTGGCGGGCGTCTTCCAGGGTTGGCCGTCGGCGATCTTGGTCATCGTCGCGCGTAAAATCTTGCCCGAGCGTGTTTTCGGCAGTCGATCGACCACCGCAACCAGCTTGAATGCGGCGACCGGGCCGATCTGGTCGCGAATGCGTTTCACGCATTCCGCGGCGATCTCCGCATGATCACGCGCGCTCCCGGCGTTGAGACAGACCAAGCCCATCGGCACCTGTCCCTTCAGCGGGTCGGCGATCCCGATGACGGCGCATTCGGCGACGTCGGGATGACCGGACAGAACCTCCTCCATTCCGCCGGTGGACAATCGGTGGCCGGCGACGTTGATCACGTCGTCCGTGCGCGCCATAATGTATAGATATCCGTCTTCGTCGATATAGCCGGCATCGCCCGTCTCGTAGAAGCCGGGAAAGCGCGACAGGTAACTCTCGCGAAACCGGGTGTCGGCATTCCACAGCGTGGGCAGCGTGCCCGGCGGCAACGGCAGCTTGATCGCGATCGCTCCCAATTCTCCCGTGGGCAGCGGGCGTCCGCCGTCATCCAGGACCTGCACATCGTAACCGGGCATCGCCACCGAGGGCGAACCGGCTTTCACCGGCAGCCTCTCCATTCCCATTGGATTGGCGGCGATCGCGTAACCGGTCTCGGTTTGCCACCAATGATCGATCACGGGCACACCCAGCGCCCGTCCGGCCCATGCGACGGTGTCGGGGTCGGCGCGCTCGCCCGCCAGAAACAGCGACTGCAATGAACTGATGTCGTAGTTTTTGATCAATTCGCCATTCGGGTCTTCGCGTTTGATGGCGCGCAGCGCGGTCGGCGCGGTGAAAAGCACCTTGACCCGGTGATCCTGAATCATGCGCCAGAAGGTTCCAGCATCGGGCGTGCCGACCGGCTTGCCCTCGAAAACGACCGTGGTATTGCCATGGACCAGAGGCGCATAACAGATATAGCTGTGGCCCACGACCCAGCCGACGTCCGACGCGGCCCAGTACACGTCTCCGGGCCGCACATCGTAGATATTGGGCATGGTCCAACTCAACGCGACGAGATGTCCGGCGGTCGGGCGCACCACGCCCTTGGGCTGGCCCGTGGTGCCGGACGTGTAAAGAATATAGACGGGGTGGTTTCCCTCGACCGCGACACAGTCGGCCGGCGCCGCGTCCTCCTGGAAGGCGTTCCAGTCATGATCACGCCCGGCCACCAGCTCGGCGATCTCCTGCTTCCGTTGGAAGATAACGCAGAAATCGGGTTTGGGACCGGCGATTTCGATGGCCTTGTCGAGCAGGGGCTTGTAGCGGACGATCCGACCCGGCTCGATGCCGCAGGAAGCGGCGATGATCGCCTTGGGCGCGGCATCGTCGATGCGCGCGGCCAATTCGCCGGGGGCGAAACCGCCGAAGACCACGGAGTGGATCGCTCCGATCCGCGCGCATGCCAGCATCGCGACGAGGGTTTCGGGAACCATCGGCATGTAGATGACGACACGGTCGCCCTTTGCGACCCCATGCCGCCGCAATGCGCCCCCGAGCTTTGCGGTGGCGGCCCGCAGTTCGGCAAAGCTCATCCGCCGCGTCGTGTGGCTGACCGGACTGTCATGGATGATGGCGGTTCGCGCACCGTGCCCCGCAACGACATGTCGGTCCACGGCATTGAAACAGGTGTTCGTCCTGCCGTCCACGAACCATTCGTAAAAGGGCGCCTTGTCGTCGAAGAGGGCTTTGGAAGGCGGCACATCCCATTCGATCGCCTCGGCGGCTTTCATCCAAAAAGCCTCGGGATCACGCTTCCACGCGGCATAGATGTCGGCATATCTCATCGGATCGTCCTTTTTCGGCTTCCTTGGGATGACGGGTCCGCCGGCGGGGCGGGAGCGACAGGCGTATCCTGAAACCGCCCGC
>JBCCVK010000079.1:0-8455 GCA_039195495.1 Pseudomonadota bacterium | reverse complement strand
GTCGACATCCTGCCCGTCACCTCCAGCACCTTTCGGCTGTTCTTACGGACCTGCCGTTGGGCCACGAGCGTGGGCGCAATCATGAAAGGCGTTCCGATCAAGGCGATCAGCGTCCAAATCCAGTCTATGTAGAGCGCTACACCGAACAGCGAGATCAGGGCTACCGCATCGCGTCCAGCGCCGGTGATGATCGCGGTCCACAGACCGGATACCGCCGCGACATCGCTTTGCACGCGCGCCATGAGGTATCCGGGTGGATTTTTCTGATGGAACAGGGTGTCCAGCGTCATCAGATGGCCCAGCAGATCCTTTTGGATCGCCTCGGTGGTCTTCTGGGCCACGCGCGTCATCAGCACTTTCTGCGAAATGCCCGTGATCGCTCGGATCAGGAAAATCAGGAAAAAGGCCGTGCCCACCCACCAGATCGCGTTCGACTGCCCCTCGATGAACACCGTGTCGAACATGGGCTTCAGCATGTAGGACATGGCGCCCATCATGCTGCCTTCGATGGACATCAGCAAAAAGGCGACCAGAACCAGCCCCGTATGACGCCTGAGATACCTGGACCATAGCCAACCGAACAGTCGCCGGCTGGTACCGTTGGCGCGAGGCTGGATCATCCCTTTCCCCGATCGGTGCCGAACGTCCGTCCGATGAACGAAACCCGATGCGTATCGGGTATCTCGTTTTTGAAAGTGGCTCCGACGGTCTTGGTGCACCGACGCGGGAAGGCAGGCCGGCGATTCCCCGTTCCGGCCGGCCGGTGGCGGATATTGCCGGCCGGCATGCCCATCGGGGATGTCCGGTTGGCGCCACATGGACCAGGCATCGCGTTTTCCACGGCCCGCGGCCCCATGCTTGCCGACCGGGCGTTTCCCGAACCGCCCCGACGGAAGGACGTGTGGACGATATTGCCGGAATTTCCCCTCGAAAGCCGCAAAGAGGCGCGATCAAGCACAGGCAGATCGAAATACACGTTCCCTCCAGAAGCAGCGGGTGAAAGGCGGGGTCGCGCCTTTCGTGCCAGACGGCGCGGCCGGGGCTCGGATGCGCCGCGCCTTTTTCGTGAATATGGCCCCATTCCCATTGTTCCGAAACCCTTGCGGCGGTTTAGAGAGGATGTAGAGATGTGGCAAGCCAAGCTCCCGCAGTGGGATGTCGATTGATTGATGCGGGTGGCGCGGACTTTGATTTCGATTCTCTGCCGGAGATCCCATGCCACTTGCCAACGGTCGTCATTATTGTGCTATCCCAGGTCCTTCGGTGATACCCGATCGGGTATTGCAGGCGATGCACCGCGCCGCGCCGGACATTTATGCCGGCCCGCTGATCGAAATGACCGACACCTTGATTCCCGATCTCAGGGCGGTTGCCCGCACCCGGCATCAGGTGGCGATCTATATCGGGAACGGTCATGCCGCCTGGGAAGCGGCGCTTTGCAATACGCTTTCGCCCGGTGACAAGGTGTTGGTTCTGTCCACGGGGCAGTTCGCGCAGGGTTGGGCCGCCATGGCCCGGGCGCTGGGCGTGAATTGCGAAACGATCGGGTTCGGCAAGCGCAGGCCGGTCGTGACGGATCGAGTGGCCGAGGCGCTTTCGGACGATAAAGGCCATGCTTACAAAGCCGTCCTGGCGGTGCATACCGACACGTCGACCTCGCTCCGCTCCGATATCGGGAACATCCGGGCCGCGATGGACGATGTCGGTCATCCGGCGCTGTTGATGGTCGACTGTATCGCCAGTCTTTGCTGTGATCCCTTCGAGATGGACGCCTGGGGGGTCGATGTCATGCTCGCGGGCAGCCAGAAGGGTTTGATGACCCCGCCGGGCCTCTGTTTCATATTCTTCGACGACAAAGCCGATATCGCCCGCGAGCACGCCGCCTGCGTGACCAATTACTGGGACTGGCGTCCGCGGGTCGCCCCCGAGCAGTATTTCCAATATTTTTGCGGCACGGCGCCCATTCATCACCTTTACGGTCTGCGTGAGGCCCTGACGATGATCCTGGAGGAGGGCGTTGAAAACATCTGGGCGCGTCATGCCACGCTGGCAAGGGCGATTTGGGCGTCCTTCGACGCTTGGGGACGAGAAGGCCCCATCGAACTGAACGTGAGCGATCCCGGACATCGAAGCCATGCGGTCACTTCGGTTCGCATCGGTGCCCCGCATGGCACGGCGCTGCGGGAGTGGGTGAAGGAACAGGCGGGCGTCACGCTGGGCGTGGGGCTGGGCATGGCCCCGCCGGACGATCCGGCCTGGCACGGTTTTTTTCGTGTTGGCCATATGGGGCATGTGAATGCGCAGATGATCATGGGGGTGCTCGGGGCCATCGATGCCGGACTGAAGGCGCTCGAGATTCCGCATGGAGGCGGCGCGCTCGAGGCGGCTTCGGCAATGATCTCACGGCATCGGGACCTTGTGTGAGATCGCCGGGCGCGCGGCCGGTCCGGACCCCGTTCCAACAAAGGCGCGCTCCGAAAGCCGGCAACCGGCATGGCGATGCCGACCGGAGTGCACGAGGCCGACCGCCTGTCGCGCCGGCTTGATCGAGGTTCGATGCCTTCCGGTCTATGGCGCGGGAGAGAGTGACGGTACAGGCATGAGACGCATCCTACGGCTTGACGCGGACCGTCTGTTTCCCGTGGTCGAGAAGTGCCCGCATCAAAGGGGTTTCCGGATGTGTCAAACCCTCGATCACGTTGAAATGATGCCGGCCCGGCTCGACGCGATGCTCGACGCCGGACCATGCCTCGGCCAGCCACCGCGCCTGGTTCAGAAAAGCGGGCCGTTCCTCGGCGCCGACCCAGATCGTGACCGGCACGTCGAGGGGTTTCATGAAAACCGGACTTTCGGCGCGTGCGGCGGCCTCGTCCAGTTCGAAGTCTTCGTTCATCGTCGTGTGAATCAGCGGCCGCAGATCGGCCAGTGGCGAGATCGGCATGACCCTTTCGATTCTTTCGACCACGGATGCCGCCAATCCCACGTCGGCGCATAACAGGCGTGCCACCAGATGACCGCCCGCCGAATGTCCGGCAAGGCGCAGAGGACCCGGCACCTCGTTTGCCACCTCTTCCACGGCGCGCCGGATCTGTCGGGTGATTTCGGCGATCGCGACCTCGGGGACCAGATCGTAGGAAGGTATCGCGCAGGCCCAGCCGCTGCGCGTGGCGCCCTGGGCGAAATGCGACCAGAACTCGCGCCCGAAGGCCCGCCAGTATCCCCCATGCACGAAGACGATCGTGCCCTCGGGCCGTCCGGCGGGATAAAACAGATCGTAACGATGCCGCTCACCCGGACCGTAGGGCAAGTTGAGTCTGGCCCTGCCCACCGCCGTTTCGACGCCCCGCCACGCGCGCGCCTCCTCTTCCCAGCGCATGACGTATTCGTCCGCATTCGGAATATAGGCACCGTTGGCGTACGCGTCGTCGCAGTTCACGTCATGCTCCCTCTTGCCCGGGGCGAAGCAGGTGATAGGTCTGGCACTGGAAACCGGCCCTGCCCTTAGCGGGTTTGGATGGAGAAAACCATTCCATCGGAAGGAGAACAAGATGCTCGACACCGCAACCGATCTTGACCGCCTGCTGAAAGACCCTTCTTTGCTGGTCACGAAAGCCTATATCGGCGGCGCGTGGTCCGATGCCGAAGACGGCGGAACCTTCGATGTGATCAACCCGGCCCGAGGTGACGTGATCGCCCAGATCGCCGATCTTGACCGCGCGGACCTTGCCCGGGCCATCGATGCGGCGCATGCGGCACAAATGAAATGGGCGGCGCGAACCGGTAGGGATCGTGCCGGCATTCTTCGCAAGTGGTATGAATTGATGGTCGAGAATGCCGACGATTTGGCCGCGATTCTGACCGCGGAACAGGGTAAGCCCCTGCCCGAGGCGCGGGGCGAGATCCTGTACGGCGCCGCTTTCATCGAATGGTTCGCGGAAGAGGCCAAGCGCGTCTATGGCGAGACGATCCCGGGCCATCAACCCGATAAGCGCATCATCGTCGTCAAGCAGCCCATCGGTGTGGCGGCGGCCATCACGCCGTGGAACTTTCCCAATGCGATGATCACCCGCAAGGCTGGCCCCGCCCTGGCGGCCGGATGCGCATTCGTCGTCCGGCCGGCTACGCTTACGCCGCTTTCGGCACTTGCCCTCGGCGTATTGGCCGATCGCGCGGGAATACCCGAGGGCGTGCTGTCGATCCTGCCTTCGAGCTCCTCGTCCGAGGCGGGTAAGGAATTCTGCGAAAACCCCAAGATCCGCAAACTCAGCTTCACCGGCTCGACGCAGGTGGGGCGCATCCTGCTTCGGCAGGCCGCCGATCAGATCATGAAATGCTCAATGGAGTTGGGCGGCAATGCACCTTTCATCGTCTTCGACGACGCCGACCTGGATGCGGCCGTCGAAGGTGCGATCCAGTGCAAGTTTCGCAACAACGGTCAAACCTGCGTCTGCGCCAACCGTATCTACGTCCAGTCCGGCGTCCATGACGCATTCGTCGAAAAACTGTCCAGGGCCATGGCCGTGCGCAAGGTCGGCGACGGGCTGGAGGACGGCACCGATTTCGGGCCGCTGATCGATTCGGCCGCCGTCGAAAAAGTCAAGGAGCATATCGCCGATGCCATCGCAAAAGGCGGCGTGATCCATTCCGGCGGACGGCCTCATGCCTTGGGCGGGACCTTTTTCGAACCGACGATCATCACCGGCGCGACACGGAGCATGGCGGTCGCGACCGAGGAGACCTTCGGTCCCCTTGCGCCGCTTTTCAGATTCGATACGGTCGAAGAGGTGATCGAAATGGCCAACGACACGGTCTTCGGATTGGCCAGCTATTTCTACGCCAAGGATCTCGGCCGGGTTTACAAGGTTGCCGAAGCGCTGGAATATGGGATCGTCGGCGTGAATACCGGCATTATATCGACCGAGGTCGCGCCTTTCGGTGGCGTCAAGCAGTCGGGTCTTGGCCGTGAGGGCGGCCACCATGGCATGGAAGAATATCTGGAGACGAAATATATCTGCATGTCCGTCTGATTCCGCTGCCGGTCAAGCGCGCGGAAAGGAATTCGCAGGATATCCGGGCGCAAACGGTCAACGGAATTTCATGAAACTGAAACAGTTTCGTTACGCGGCTGTATCCCGCGCAAGGCACTCCCATTCACTGACAGGTAACGGGGACAGGTGAGATGACCGTAAAAAAAAGGATATTCGGCACGGCGGTTCTGGGGGCCGTGCTGTCCGTGCCGGCCCATGCCGAGATGAATTTCAATCGCATCGCCTCCTTCCCGGTGGTGCTCAACATGGCGGCGGGCGAAGACACTTCGCGCGAGACGTCTTCCGAAATCATCGATGCCACTGCGGACGGTATGACGTTGGTTTATACCGATGGCCCGCTGAAAGCGCTGGGCATGATCGACATCACCGATCCCGCTGCGCCCAAACCGCTGGGCAAGGTCGGGATGGAGGGTGAACCGACGGGCGTCGCCGTGATCGGAAAGACGGCGTTCGTCGGTGTGAACACGTCCGAAAGCTATAGAGCCCCTTCGGGCCATTTGAAAGCCATCGACACGGCAACCGGATCCGAGGTCGCGACATGCGATCTGGGTGGTCAGCCCGACTCGATCGCCAAAGCGCTCGACGGCGCCTTCATCTCCATCGCCATCGAAAATGAGCGGGACGAGGATTTCAACGGCGGTGTTCTGCCTCAACCGCCCGCGGGCAATCTGGTGCTGATGCCGATCATGGATGGGATGCCGGATTGCGGCGGAATGAAGATCGTCGATCTGACCGGTTTGGCCGATATCGCACCGGACGATCCCGAACCGGAATATGTGGCCATCAATGCGCTGGGCGAGACCGTCGTCACCCTGCAAGAGAACAACCATCTTGTCGTGATCTCGCCCGATGGCGATATCCTGAATCACTTCTCGGCGGGGTCGGTCGATCTGACGCAGATCGACGTGACGGACGAACGTGGCGCGTTGATCTTCACCGAAAGCCAGCGGGACCGCCGTCGCGAACCCGATGCCGTCGCATGGATCGACGAAAATCATTTCGCCATAGCCAACGAAGGCGACTATGAGGGCGGGTCGCGCGGCTGGACGATCTTCAACAAGAACGGCACCGTCGTATATGAAAGCGGCGCCTCGTTCGAACACGCGGTGATCCAGATCGGCCACTATCCCGACCGGCGCTCGGACAGCAAGGGCATCGAGCCGGAATCGGTGACCGCGGCCGTCTATCGGGGAACGCCCCTGGTCTTCGTGGGGGCCGAGCGCGCTTCGGTCGTCGGCGTCTACGACATTGCCGATCCGGCGGCTCCGGTGCTGAGGCAATTGCTGCCCTCGGGCATCGGACCCGAGGGGTATGTCGCCATTCCGGCGCGCGACCTGCTGATTTCGGCCAATGAGGTGGACGGTCTGGAAGACGGTGCCGCCCGCGCCCATGTCATGATATACGAATACCAGGCCGCACCGGCCGTCTATCCGCATCTGACATCGGCCGGTATGGACGAATTGACGGGATGGGGCGCGATTTCGGGCATGGCCACGGCCGAGGATGGTATGATCTACGCCGTCAACGACAGTTTTTACGGTTATCAACCGCGAATTTTCAAGATCGACCCGACCCAAACGCCGGCCCGGATCGTCGAGGCCATCGACATCACCCGCGCAGGTCGCCCGGCGCAGAAACTGGATCTCGAGGGGATCGTGGTGGATGGTGACGGATTCTGGGTCGCCTCGGAAGGCCGCACCGACCGTGTCATTCCGCACGCGATTTACAGGATTGGGCCGGATGGTGGCATCGAAAGGGAAATCGGCCTTCCCCCGGCGTTGATGGCCGTCGAGAAACGTTTTGGTTTCGAAGGCATCACCAAGATCGGCGACACGCTCTGGATGGCGGTCCAGCGGGAATGGGGGGATGATCCGAAAGATCATGTCAAACTTGTCGCCTATGATATCGAGACTGGGAAATGGGGCGCCGTTCTCTATCGAAAGGCGGTGCCGACGGTCGGCTGGGTCGGGCTTAGCGAAATCACCGCCCATGGGGACCATGTCTACGTCGTCGAGCGGGACAATCAGATCGGTGGCGCCGCGGTCACCAAAAAGATCTATCGTATTCCGCTCGCCGAAATGACACCCATGCCGCTGGGTGGCGCGTTGCCCGTGGTGTCGAAGGAGCTGGTGCGCGACCTGCTTCCCGATCTTGTCTCGACCGGCGGTTATGTGCTGGACAAGGTCGAAGGAATGGCGGTCACGGGCGGGGATACCGTTTGGATATCGACGGATAACGACGGTGTCGACGATCATTCCGGCGAAACGATGTTCTTTTCGTTCCCATTGAATTGATACGGGTGGATTCAGGGAAAGGGGACGCGGCGCTCCTCCTCCGGTTGCGCGCTTTTCTCCGTTGATCCGCCCTGTCGATTGGGCGCGCGGCGGACGAGGGCATGGAGGTGCGGCAGTGAAATTCAATGCCGCGCTCGGCGCGCCCATCTTTCAGCGGAGGCGTTCATCGCCTTTCATGCAGGCGCATCGGTCGGTCGCCGACGGATGCGCGTTTGGCTTTGAGACGATCGGCCGTGTATCGTGTATCGACGATGCCGGTTCAACATCTCCGCAAGGTGTCGCCGAACGTGATGGTTGGCGTCAGCTCGATCTTCCTCGAAGTGTCGGACAGTGCGCCGTCGATCCGCCCGATGATGATCTCGGCCGCCTTGCGACCGATCTCACCGCGACAGGCGTCCATGGTCGCCAGTTTGCGTCGGAACCCGTCTAACAGTTCCACTCCGTTGAACCCCGCAAGGCCGATCCGGTCGGGAATGTCATATCCGGCATCGAGGCAATGCAACATGCCGCCCGCACCGATCATATCGTTGGAGTAATACAGAAAATCGAGATCCGGGGTCCGTTCCAGCAATGCCCCGGTCATTTCCCGGCCTTTGGTCAATGCCGAGCCTCCAGAGTAGAATTCCCTATCCGCGACGGTGAGCCCGGCTTGCGCCAGACCTTCGGTAAAACCTTCGAAACGTTTTCTGGCGCGGTGGTCGAGCGGCATCTTGGTGCCCATGAACCCGATGCGGGAATACCCTTGCGTGGCAATGGCCCTGGCCATCTCCCTGCCCGCGCGGCGATGAGAAATGCCGACGGCGCAATCCACGGGATCCCCGTCGACATCCATGATCTCGACCACGGGAATGTCGGCGGTTCTGAGCATGACACGCGCCGCGTCCGAATGTTCCAGCCCGGCGATGATGATCCCTGACGGGCGCCACGAAAGCATTTCGTAAAGAACCCGCTCTTCCCTGTCGACCTGGTAATTCGTGATGCCGACGACCGGCTGCAATTCGGTGTCGTCCAGCACGTCGGAGATCCCCGTCATCACCTCGGGGAAAACCAGATTCGACATCGAAGGGATGATGACCGCGATCAGGTTGACGCGGTTGGAGGCAAGTGCGCCCG
>JBCCVK010000078.1:0-8482 GCA_039195495.1 Pseudomonadota bacterium | reverse complement strand
GAAAACCAAATCTGGGACGGCTTTGTTGCCGACGAGGGTCACGTCAACGAAGACGATCTGCGGCGACGTTCTGACGAGGTGCTGGCGTCGGTCGGCCTGCCGACGTCAGTAGGACGGCTGTATCCCAACGAACTGTCCGGCGGTATGAAACAACGGGTCTGCATTGCGCTGGGCGTCTGTCTGACGCCCGAATTGATCATCGCGGATGAACCGACCTCGGCACTGGATGTGGTCACCCAACGTCACGTCATGCAGACGCTGACAGAGGTTCAGGCGCGGATCGGTTCCGGGCTGATCCTGATCGGTCATGACATGGGGCTCATGGCGCAATCGGTCGATGAACTGGCGGTGCTGAAAAACGGTGAGATGGTCGAGCACGGCCCCACCCGGCAGATCATCGAGACCCCGCAGCATCCCTATACGAAGGAACTCATCTCTTCGGTCCCTCTCGTTGGCGGTGAGAGTTTTCTCGGCCCTGCGGTGGTGGCCGCCGCCTCGGGGCCGCGGCGCGCGGGCGAGGCGCCCCTGCTGGAATTTCAGGATGTTTCGAAAGTCTACGATGCCGTCACCGCGCTGCATCCGATGTCGTTTCGATTGGAGGGCGACGTCCCGCAGATCATTTCCGTCGTCGGTCAGTCCGGTTCCGGCAAATCCACCCTGGCCTCGCTGATCCTGGGCTTCAATCCGCCGTCCGCGGGGCGTGTGCTTTTCGAAGGCAGGGATCTTTCGAAACTCTCCGCATCCGGTCTGCTGGGGTTCCGCAAGAACGTGCAGGCGGTGTTCCAGGATCCCTATGCGTGTTTCAACCCTTTCTACCGGGTCGATCACACCCTCGGCTTTCCGTTCAGGCGTTTCGGGCTGGCGAAATCCGATACCCACGTGCAAGCGGCGATGGAAGAGGCGTGTCAGGCCGTGGGGCTGGACCCCGCTCTGATTTTGCGTCGTTATCCCCACCAGCTTTCCGGCGGCCAGCGCCAGCGCCTGATCGTGGCCCGCGCGCTCATGTTGCAACCCAAGCTGCTCATCGCCGACGAGCCGGTTTCGATGGTGGATGCCAGCCAGCGCGCCACGATCCTGAAGAACATCTATGATTTAAAAGACCGTCACGGCATCTCCATTCTCTACATCACTCATGACTTGGCCACCGCTTATCACGTCAGCGACTATGTTATCGTTCTCTATCACGGCACCGTCGCCGAGGCCGGCCCGCCGAAAAAGGTGATCGGCGATCCCCAGCATCCTTACACGCAGCTTCTGATTGATTCGATCCCCTGGCCCGACATGAACCGCGTCTGGGGATCGGTGCGCAGCGCCGAAGAAGATGCCGCGCTGCTCGAACGGATGTCGCAGGAGCGCGAGACCGTCTTTCGTGGCGAAGTGGATGGTTTCGCCCTTCGGACGGGCGTCTGATGTCGCACGAACTGCGGTTCACCACGCACAAAATCTCCAAACGCATCGCACTCGTGCGGCGGATGGTGCATCGCAAACGGCGGCCCATCGCTCCGTTCCGGTGCGTCTATCTTCCCGACGCCCAGGCCGCGCCGCCGATCGATGCGCCTTGCGCGGAGTGGCCAGAAATTCCCTGGGACGGTTATTGGGGCGGCCCCGACCGTAACTTCTGTCTGCGGTCGCGTTTCGTCGTCCCGGCGGGGTGGCCGGACGGAATTCTGGCGTTGCACCTGCCTTTGGGCGTGGCAGGGGATATCTTCACGCATCCCGAAGCCTTGCTTTATGTCGACAATACGCCGATTGCCTCGGCGGATCGTTATCACCATACCGTGTATCTGGATGCCGCGCTGGCCGATGGACGCGTGCACGAAATCGCCCTGCACGGTTGGACGGGGCTGTCGGGCTGGCCGCCCGATCCGGCGGATCGCACGCGACTGTTCATGCGGGAATGCGCGGTGGTGGATATCGACGAGGCCGCATGCGAATTTCTGATCCGCGCCGAAGTGGCGCTGGATGTGGCCGGCCAGTTGAAAGATGACCGGCCCGAGCATCACCGTATCCTGAATGCATTGGATGCGGCTTTTCTGGCGTTGGATACGCGCGATCCGATGGGGGAGGCATTCTATCGATCCGTGTCCGCCGCGCGTGCCGTGCTGGAAGCCGGGTTGAAAAATGCCGGAACACCGATGGATGTGACGTTGCACGCCATTGGGCATGCGCATATGGATGTGGCCTATCTCTGGCCGATCGGTCAGAGCCGCCGGAAGAACGCGCGTACGAATTCCAACGCGCTGAGACTTTTAGAGCGGTTCCCGGATTACCGTTTTTCCCAGTCTCAGCCCCAGCTTTACGCTTATACCGAGCGGGACTATCCTGAAATCTTCCGTGCAATCAAGACCCGCGTGGCCGAAGGCCGGTGGGAACTGATCGGCGGCATGTGGGTCGAACCTGACACCAACATTCCGGGACCGGAGGCGCTGGTGCGCCAGCTTTTGCTGGGGCGGCGCTATTTCGCGGAGAAATTCGGCGCCGTCGACACGCCGGTTCTATGGCTGCCGGATACGTTCGGGTTGAGTTGGTGTCTGCCGCAACTGGCGAAACAGGCCGGTTTGCGGTGGATTCTGTCGAACAAGGCGAGTTGGAACCAGTATAATCGCATCCCGGCCTCGACCGCTTGGTGGCAGGGCATCGACGGCACGCGTATTCTGACCCATTTTCTGACCACGCCCAGGGCGGTGCAGCACTTACCGTTTCCGACCAATTACAAGTCCGATCTGTCCGCGGCCGAGGTCATGGGCACCTGGACCGAGCAGAGGGTGAAGGCGCAGGTGGCCGACTTGCCGATTTGCTACGGTTACGGCGACGGGGGAGGAGGTCCGACGGACGCGCTGATCCGACGCGGCCGTGCCTACAAAAGCATGCCGGGCGCGCCCGAGGTGAGGTTTTCGACCGTCCGCGCCTTTTTCGAAGCGTTGGAGGCGTCACGGCCGGACCTGCCGGTTTGGAATGACGAATTCTACATGGAAGGTCATCGGGGCGTTCTGACCTCGCAAGGATGGATCAAACGCGCCAACCGCAAGGCCGAGGCCGCGCTGCATGCGCTGGAATTTCTGCTCTCGGCGACGGGCGGCGGATTCGACCGGGCGCGGTTGAAACGCGCCTGGGAGCTTTTGTGCCTTCATCAGTTTCATGACATTTTGCCGGGTACTTCGATTCCCGAGGTTTTCGCCGACGCCCGCGAAGCCTATGCCGAGATCGAGGATCATGTGGCGACGCTCACCCAGGCGGTCGGCGGCGGCGGTGGCGAACTGGTCGTAGTCAACCCGCTTCCTTTCGCCATGACGCGCGTGGTCGATGTGCCGGACAAGCGCGGAGCGCAGGCGACCACCTCCGGAACGCTGATGTTGTTGCGCGATCTCGCCCCTTATTCGATCACCTCCATTCCCGCGACGGCCGAGGGGCCGCAAGTCACGATATACGAGACCGATGGAGAGGTCGTGCTGGAAAATCGCAAAGTACTGGTTCGGTTGAGTCGGGCCGGCGACCTGATTCGCGTTTTCGACAAACGCGCCGGCCGCGAGGTGTTGAAACAGGGTGAAATCGGCAATCGCCTGCAGGTTTTCGAGGATCGTCCGATCAGTTGGGATGCCTGGGACATCGACAGTTTTTTCGAGGATCGGGGAGAATCGATCGAGGGTCTGGTCCGAATGGAGCGTGTCGAAAGCGGGCCCGTCCGGGCGATGGTAGAGGTCGAGCGGCATTACCGGTCAAGCCGCCTGATGCAGAGGATCGCGTTGCATGCACACTCGGCCCGGATCGATTTCATAACCGAGGTGGACTGGCACGAGAGTCATCTGTTGTTGAAATGTGCCTTTCCAGTCAATGTGTTAAGCCCAAGGGCCACCTATGACATTCAATGGGGGGTGATTGAGCGGCCGACACATCTGAATACGCTTTGGGATTATGCGAAGTTTGAGGTGCCGGCGCAGAAATGGGCTGACTTGAGCGAGGGCGACTGGGGTGTCGCGTTGTTGAACGACTGCAAATACGGGTATGATATCCGCGACGACGTGATCCGGCTGTCACTGATCAAGAGCGCCACGATGCCGGATCCGCAGGCGGATCAAGGGAAACATTATTTCACATATGCGCTGCTTCCTCATGCCGGTGACTGGCGTGGAGAGGTGCAGCGCGAGGCTTATGACCTCAACTGGCCGGCACTGATCCTGCCCGTTGAAAAAGCCGGCGTGGTTTCGGGATCACTGCTGTGGACGGCGGCCGAGAATGTGGTGATTGAAACGGTCAAACCGGCTGAAGAGGGGGGGGGCTGTGTCGTGCGGCTCTATGAATCGCAGCGCCGGCGGGGGCCGGTGACGTTGCATTTCGGGCGCCCGATCGCGCGCGCGGCCCGGTGCGATCTTCTGGAACGGGTGCAGGCCGAGTTATCGCCCGAGGGACAGAGACTGACCTTGCAGATACATCCTTTCGAGATCGTGTCGCTGCGTGTTTTCTGGGCCTGAACACGTGCCGGCCGCAGGCGGGCAACGATTTTGGGCGTGCCGGACGGCGCGGGGCGGTCGACGGCGTACGATCTCCAGGCGCGGGCTCGCCATATCCGGAGCGGACGGGGCCAGCGTATCCGGGATCTTTGGCAAGGGTCGCGCTCTTTTCATCCCGTGGGATCCCGCGTATTTCGGCGATCCATGACGGACCGCTTTCATTTCACGCTTCGCGCCACCGATGGCAAGGCCCGGCTGGGCGTCATGCGGACGCCCAGGGGGGATATCCGAACCCCCGCCTTCATGCCCGTGGGCACCGCCGCGACGGTCAAGGCCATGATGCCCGAGAGCGTGCGCGAAACGGGGGCGGATATCCTGCTTGGCAATACCTATCATCTGATGCTGCGCCCGACGGCAGAGCGGATCGCCAAACTCGGGGGGATGCATCGATTCATGAACTGGTCACGTCCCATCCTGACGGATTCGGGGGGGTTTCAGGTGATGAGCCTGGCCGGGCTGCGCAGCCTGACCGAGGAGGGGGTGACATTCAAGAGCCATATCGACGGGACATCCCACCATTTGACGCCGGAGCGCTCGATGCAGCTTCAAAGGCTTCTAGGCAGCGATATCGTGATGTGTTTCGACGAATGCACGGCCTTTCCGGCCAAGGAAGAGGAAAGCCTTGCCTCGATGCGCTTGTCGATGCGGTGGGCGGAAAGATCGAAGGCGGCCTTCGGCGACCGGCCGGATCATGCTCTGTTCGGGATCCAGCAGGGCAGCGTGTTTCAGGGGCAGCGTGCGGAAAGCGCCGAAACGCTTCGCGCGATCGGGTTTGACGGCTATGCGGTCGGAGGATTGGCCGTGGGTGAGGGGCAGGCGGCGATGTTCGCCGTTCTGGACGGCACGTCGGGGCAGTTGCCGCCGGACAAGCCGCGCTATCTGATGGGGGTCGGCAAGCCCGACGACATCGTCGGCGCGGTGGAACGCGGCATCGACATGTTCGATTGCGTACTGCCCTCGCGGTCGGGCCGAACGGGGCAGGCGTTCACGCGGCGAGGCGTGGTGAACATCAGGAATGCGCGGCACAAGGACGACCCGAGGCCGCTGGATGAAGAATGTGCCTGTCCGGCCTGTCGGAATTACTCGCGGGCGTATCTGCACCATCTGAACAGGACACGGGAGATCCTTGGGGCGATGCTGCTGACTTGGCACAATCTGCATTATTATCAGCAGTTGATGGCGGAGATGAGAACGGCGATCGCCGAGGGGCGGCTGAGCGGGTTCGTCGAGGAGTTTCACCGGCAAAGGGCGCAGGGGGATATCGATCTTTTGTAGCGTTCGCCGGTGCCGGGCTTTCAGTTTTGGGTCAGATAGATCGACATTTTCTTCAATGTCTTATGAAAGTCGGGGGAGAATCTTTGCATATTTTGCGTTAACCGGTGCAGTTCGTGAACGTCGGTCTCACAGGCTGCGATTTCCTCGTCGGTCAGTTCGCGATCGGGGTGGGTAAAACTCGCGATGGTTCGGGAACCTCCCTCTTCCAGAGCGACGCAGGCACCGAAATGCTTGCCGTATTCGGCGGCCAGCTTCATTACGTCATGCGTGTCCAGCGGCTGCAACGCGCTCCAGCGGATGGTTCCGACGTTGGCGAACCCCCAATGGACGGTCGGGTCATGCAGAAGAAGACCGCGCCGTGCATAAAGATCGATCCATTCGATGGCATAGGATTGCAGCAGATAACGTGGTGCGGCATATCGGATATGCAACGCGATCGCAAAACCGGATGGACTGGCTCCGCGCAGCCGTGACAAAAGTGAACTCACCTGCCTTTGATGTTTTTTATTCAAGTGACCCTCTTGATTGCAGTGTTTTGTCAAGGATACGCTGGATGACGTATTTATATTTATAACGTATAATTGAGTTTTGGAACGAATGCAGGATTATACACATACGGTGTCCGCCTTCGAGGAGCATGGCGGTAAGGACATGCACGACGGCTGCGATGGCGGATTTTCGTCTCTGTCGCCGGCTGGTCACTATATCGCGCTTCGTGTCGGCTATGCTTATCCCTTGATGGAACACAACACGCTTCCCGAACCTTGGGTCAGACGTTATACGCAGATGGGTTTCATGCTACATGACCCTGTCATGCACTGGCTCTATGAGTTCAAGGGTGCCATCCGATGGAGCCGGCTTCGATTGCCAGACCCACGCAATATTCTTCAGCAGGCGGCCGATTTCGGCTTGCGTTACGGCGTTGCGATATCCCACGTCTCAAGCGGGCCGGACGGGCAGCGCAGCTTCGGCTCGTTTGCCCGTAGCGATCGCGAATTCGAGGAATTCGAGATTCGCCAGCTCACGGCCAAACTCGTTCAAATGCATGACAAGGCAACCCCTTCCGTTCAGCTCAGCTATGCTGAACTGGAGGTTCTTTCGCTGGTGAGAGACGGTTTGCTACAAAAGGAAATCGCTTATGAACTGGGCATCTCCGAGGGAGCTATAAAGCAGAGATTGAAGAACGCCAAACTCAAACTCGGGGCTAGAACATCGAGTCAGGCGATCTCGGTGGCGGTTGGGTTCCGTCTTATTTGATCATGTTTTAGCGGCGATGCGTTGAAGACCCACCTTTGCGCGAAGGCCCGCCCCGTCTTTGAGATGAGCCATGGCTGTATCGGTGAGAGTGTCCTTTGGGTCACCTGACCCCTTATTTTTATTATTAAACATGGGATCGGATCATGTATAACATCACCTTCGATTTGTCCAACCTCCATGACTACGGCTCGGCTTTTTACGATTACCTGAAACTCAGGAAGCATTTTTTCGTGGATACGCTGGGCTGGGATGTGCCTCACAATGATATCGTAGAGATGGATCAATACGACAACCCACTTGCATATTACTCGCTCGTCTTGACCGACGGGCGCGTGGTCGGTGGGGCGCGGACCATGCCCACGACCTCGAATTGGGGGGATCACACCTATATGCTGCGCGATGCCATGATCGGAAAACTCACCGATATACCAAGCTATGTTCTCGACCAGGAAATATACGCACCGCACATCTGGGAATGCACCAGGCTGGTGATATCCGATGAAGTCAGGTGCCATGCCGATCGTGCGCGCTGTCTCTCGCTTATCGTGGACGGGCTTGCCGATGTGGCGCGTCGAAACGGGGCACGGCAGTTGGTGTCGCTGTCGCCTTTATCGCTGATGCGGGCGTTGCGTCAGATCGGGTGGCAGGCCGATCGAATTGGAAAGCCTTATTCAAATCTTGGTGACGGGCGCAAATACGCGGTTCTCAGCATGCCGGCGCAAAAGGCGCCGGAACCGCGGCGGATGCATTGAGGCCCCGGCGCCGAAGACGATCGGGCCATTGCCGATTTTTTCATCTCTCATCCTCTTTGGCGAGCGTTTTGCGAACGCTGGGCGGACGGTGATGCACCTCTCCATCAGGCGACGATTTCTATTTTTTCGAATTGCATCTTGCCTTGTGGGCCGGGATCGTCATTCTGCGGCGCATTGCATACGAAACGGGCATGGTTGACTTGGCCGGTCGCCAGCCCCACCTATTGCAACCATGATCGGAGAAGGCCAAGCGTCGCCGCCGAGCCGGGGCCGGAGCCTTTTTGCCAAAAAGCAAGGATAACCCATGACCGAGCAATCCAATCAATCCTACCCTGTGCTGCCCCTGCGTGATATCGTGGTGTTCCCGCATATGATCGTGCCGCTATTCGTCGGCCGGGAAAAATCGGTACGCGCGCTGGAAGAGGTGATGGCCGACGACAGGCAGATCCTGTTGTCCAGCCAGATCGATTCCGGTGTTGACGATCCCGCTCCGGATGGAATTTACCATATCGGCGTTCTCGCCAATGTCCTGCAGCTTTTGAAACTGCCCGACGGTACCGTGAAGGTGCTGGTCGAAGGACGGCGCCGGGTTCGGATCACCCGCTTCGTCCCGAACGATTCCTTTTTCGAGGCGCATGCCCAGCTTCTGTCCGAGGACATGGGCGATCACGAGACGGTGGAAGCCCTTGT